>NZ_DAQR01000069.1:12926-13109 GCF_002502935.1 Methanoculleus sp. UBA413 | reverse complement strand
GTGCTCTTTCCGGCGCCGTTCGGGCCGAGCAGCCCGAAGACCTCGCCGGCCGGAATCTCAAGGCAGAGGTTGTCCACGGCCGGGACGCCGCCATAGACCTTGGTCAGGCGGTCACAGAGGATCATTAGCGAAACCTCTCCTAGGGCTTTCGTGCGTCCTTTCCGGGAGGGGCGAATTCGTAGA
>NZ_DAQR01000069.1:4496-12766 GCF_002502935.1 Methanoculleus sp. UBA413 | reverse complement strand
GGGGCGAATTCGTAGACGTACAAGAAGGCACGTTGATCTCCGGCCCGCCGTCTTCATCCATCGTCAGCATTGCCTCGATGCGGTCCACCCGTTTTCCCATCTTCCCGACCAGTTCGACCATTGCCTGTATCTCCAGATCTTCTCTCTCCTTTCTGCGCATTTGCGGATCCAGGAGGGTATCGAGATAGTGTTCGCTCCATTCCTTCGCACGGTTTATGAAATTGCAGATGGCAAGGTAGCCGTATGCGAGGATGAAGACAATAAATAATGCCGGCCAGATCGAACGTGCAAAAACGGGGTTTGCCAGAGATACAAGGATGCTCAGGACCAACCACACCGTGATCGCGATCGCTGTCAAGATGAACCAGTCTCTGTCCCGGTTTAGTCTGGGATCTATTGGCATTATTCCCCCTCGGAAACCTTCGCCAGAACGTTCTCGATCCGGTCGATCTTCTCTTCAATCTCTTCAATATGCCCGTTCAATACGGCTAATTTTGCACCGGTATCCACCTCTTTGCTCTTATGCATTACCAGGGCGTCGAGGTACTTCTCCAGCCAGTTCTTCAGGCCGCCTCCGATGATACAGGCCACGATCCATATGAAGGCGAGCAGAAAGACATACCACAACAGCCCTGCCATGGTCCCCACAACATTACCTCCTATATCCAGAGGATAGACAACTGCTATGGCAAGACTGACAAGCAGCAGTATCAGGAGTCCGATCACTGTCCAGGTCAACCAGTTAAATTCGCGTACTTTCGAATAATCCATATCATTACTCCTCAATTTTTTTAATCTCATCCAGGCTTACAACCAGTTCGAAGGGAACGGCGCGGTAATACCTCCTCATCAGGGGGGGATCGTCTGTCACTCTGCTGATTCCGGTGACGAGGCCCTTCTTCTCTAACTGTTTGAGGTAGATGTTGACAAGCGACCGGGAGATTGAGAGTTCTTCCGAGATCTCGCGCGCATACTTCTCTTCTTCTGCAATCGATCTGAGAATCCTGAGCCTTTGTTCATTTCCGAGGAATGCAAGGAGTTTCGAGAACTCGGTGATGTTGCTGGCTGTAATCATTTTACAGGTGCAAATATATTTTTGCACGATATAGCATTTTCGATCCGTTCCCAAGAGGACATAGAGTGTCGGAAGGTGCGCGGCATCAGCACCAGTTCCCGGCGAATACCTGCGCGGATGGAAGATGTGCGCTCTATCTATCTAGATCTGGTGGGGGTGAAACAGGGCATACCGGTCATACTACGATCTCTCTAGCGGAGTGGAATCGATGATGCCGGTCCGCTCGTCATCGCGCCAGTGCGCGAGCGCGGTACCGACCAGTGTCATGATCCGGTTCAGACCGTCCACCTAAGACGATGCCTCTCAAAGTGGTGGAGCATTTCTGGATGTAGCAGAGGAATCTCCGGGGTGAGGAGCTGGGTGGTGCGGGCATAGGAGAAGCCGCGAAAACACCTGATGACCAGAAGCTTGAGCATCACCACGACGGGATAGTGGCGCCGCGGCGTCTCCAGGTCATAGTACTCACGTTCGACGGTTTCCGCGATGGTCTTCAGGAACGGCAAATTCCGGGAGGAGGAGATGAGGGGATCCCGTCCCGATTCCCCCGCCCCGCAAATGAAGATGTCGTAATACGCTCAGTAACCTGTCGCGTAGTAGTAGCCGCCTTCCTCCATCACGTGCACCGGGACCGCGAAGAGTCTCCCGATGGCATCATTGGTCAGCACCTCAGCCTTCGGGCCGTCCCGCCAGATGGTGCCGTCTCTCATCAGGATGACGCGAGAGATCTCAGGGATGATGTCGTGGAGGTTATGGGTCACGAGGATGACACCGGTGCCTGAGCGTGCAATCTTCCTGAGGGTCGTTCGGAAGGTGTGGAGCGCGTGCAGGTCAAGGCTGGTTGTAGGTTCGTCGAGGAGGAGGGTGCCCGGGTCGTGGACCAGCGCCCTCCCGATAAGGAGCCTCTGCGCCTCGCCCGAGGAGATCCCCGTCATCGGGCGGTCCGCGAGATGAGCGACCTCGAGGAACTCGAGGATCTCGTCGGTCTTTCGCTCCATCGCAGGAGTCACCTCATGGGTGAAGAGCCCGATGCTTGAGAAGAATCCCGAGAGCACGACCTCACGGCCCGATATCCCGCGGGTGAAGGTCTGCTGGAGGTCGCTGGAGACGACGCCGAGGTGGGAGCGGAGGTCGAAGGCATCCCACGTCTCCTGCCCCCGGAACCTGAAGACGACGTCCGGGCCCGGAGAGGAGGGGTAGTACTCCCTGGTGATCGTCCTGACGAGCGATGACTTCCCCGCACCGTTCGGCCCGAGGATGGCGATATGCTCCCCCTCGCGGACGGTGAGCGATACGGCGTCAAGGAGCGTTCTCCCGTCCCTGACGACGCTGACGTTCCGGAACTCGAGCAGGGGCGGGGAGGACTTTTGAGCATCGGCGTTAGTATCTGTCATTCCGGTTGCTCCGTCGGATGGCGTTCATGAGAATGTATCCGGTATAGAGGTTCATCGAATTCGCCACGATGTATATTAGATCGCTAGTTCAAAAGGTATGACCTCATCGTGGAGCCCCGAGCAGCACGGCAAGACTGTCCGGGTCGCCCGAATAGAGGTGGAGGTACCCGCCGGACTCCAGCGCTATCCTGAGGTAGCCGGGATACTGCAGATTGACAAAGGCGCGATAGAGTCTCGCAAACAGAAACACCACAAGGCCGACCGCAAAGAGAACCTGAAAGGCGAAATTGGGGTCGACGACGCGGCCGCCCTGCACCATGCCAAAGAATATCGCCGCAATCATGAGAAGCATGAGCAGCGCAAACGCCCAGCGGGGCACGGGAAGATATGTCTTTTTCACCTCGATCGACCTGAACGAATCCCCTTCCAGGACGAGCGACCGAAAATGCGGCCTGTGGATGATGACAGAATCCCCAAAGCGCTCTATTACAGCGCGTTTCCTATCAAGATAGAGATGTATCGCGGCATACGTCATGAACGAGAGGCTCGCGAGGGTATAGAACCCGGGGCGTAAGGAGGGTATCAGGAAGCATGTCACGAAGAGCATGAAGAACCAGGCGAAGGCGAGCAGCGCCAGCAGTATGAACCTGGGACTGACATAATCCACAAGTACCCCGGTCATCACCTCCCGGCTGCCCTCTCCCGCCGCCCCGACCTTGCCATCCAGCGCGGCATACCGCCGGCCGGTGCCGGCCATTGTCGCGTTCGGGCACCAGCCCATCAGCCTTCGTATCGCCCCGGAGACTTTCAGGATCATACGCGTTCACCCCCCGTTGCCATATCCAGGGTATACATCGACCCCCTCTCCGCGATCAGGGTTGTGCGGTGCCGCCGCTCCCAGAGGATCGTAACGGCGTACGAAATCCAGCCGATGACGCTCAAGGCCAGCATGAACCCGAGAATCTGGCCGAACATGCCGCTCCGAACGAAATACGCCATACAGACGGCAAGAAGAATGAGGGCCACCGGCCAGCTCAGGTCCCTTGCTATGCGCAGTCTCCGGCTCATGTTGGCCCTGATGAACTCGCCGGCGGCAATCCTTGCGTACTGCTTCCGGTAACCGAGCAGGAAGCCAAGGGCCCCTCCCGCCCCGATAGCAAGGCCCGTCCACACAGCCGGATACCCCAGCGTATCCTCGACCAGGATGAAAGTCGCCGCTGCCACCGCCGAGAAGGTTGCCGCCGTTATGAGCAGCTGGTTGTGGTAGCGGTTCCACCATCCGGGCTCGGTCCGGAGAGGCCCATCCCGCCCGCCCGGTGCCGCAGCCACCTCCAGCTGCTGCACCGCACGATCCACCCTCATCGACCCCTTCATCGGGCACCAGCCCAGGTAAGCCCGTATTGTCTCCACAAGAGACATCATACGAGCTCCTTCAGTTTCGCAAAGAGTTCATCAGCCATCCGGGTCGGGTCATCAGTCTTTGTGAGCGCAATACCCAGTTCGTCCGCGTAGTCCCAGAGTAGCTCGATGCACCGGGCATACCGGGGGCATGCACCGCAGTCACCCTCATGCTCGTACCAGACCTGCACCCCGTGATGTGCCGAGACAAAGACGATTGCGCCGGCATCGAACGGGACGGAGCGCCCGAAGAGGATCCCCTTCTCCGCGTTCAGGTGCTCGACGTCGATCTGGTTGGCATGAGCCATATCGAGGAGCGTCTCCTCGACCTTCCGGTCCATGGTGATGAGCGCCTTCGAGACCGCCTGGCGGGATATGCGGAAACGCTCCGCGATCTGGATGTTCGGGAGACCGCCGCGCCGGAGTCTCCAGAACGCAAACTGCCTGTCGTTCAGGGGGAGAGGCATGTGTCAATAATCAGAAGTTGACAATATATACCTTACGATCTCTCTCAGGGCTCCTCCCATCGATCCAAGGCGCGAGAGGGGTGGGGGATGATGAGAGGGATTCTGTGAGTTCCGCCGCCTGCGGGGAGGGGAGACCCTCCCGGTCCCCTCCCCCCCACGGCGATATCCACCACGGTCCACAGCATGGGAAGATACCAGGGGAAAATGGTGCCCGGGCTCTCACCTTCCGGGACACCCCTTTCCGGTGGATATCGCCATACACTGCCGCCGCCTCCTGCAGGTGGGCCTAGGGGCGGAGAGAGAGGTCGGGTCTATCCCAAATGTCGCCTTCGTCCATGCAATACGGAGGGGCTCGTTACCGGGCTTTCAATCCAGCGAGACACCGGCATCATCCCAAACATCCACCGCCCGGCCGTGTCCCTGCAGGAAAACCAGAACCTTATTTGCTGTTGTTCCAGTATAGAGCCATATGGACATAGCACTGCGTGACGCCTACACCAGGCTCCATGAGAAGTACTTCCCGGGGACAGAACTCCCGATCACCTTCGAGGTCGGGGGTCCCATTGAGGGAGCGGAGAAAGCCCCGGCCCCGAAAGGCCGGAAGTGTTTTGTCTGCGACCTCGTGAGGGTGCGGAGGGGAGCAAGCCTCATCTTCGACGAAGACTCGATCGGGTGCCGCGGAGGGAGGTTCTACCTCGGCTATGATGCCGAACGGTTCCCCAACTTCCGCTACTTCCTCTCCACCGGGAAGCCCGGCGTTATTGAAGGAGAGCGCTACAAACAGACGCCCGAGATCGTGGACGAACTCGACCGCGGGACCGTCCGGATACCCACGAAAGGAAAGAGCATCGTCTTCAAACGCTGGGACCGTCTCGCGGCCGCAGACAACCCGGACGCCGTGGTCTTCTTCGCACGGCCGGAAGTGCTCTCCGGGCTCTTTACGCTCGCAAACTTCGACCAGGCCGACCCGAACGGGGTCATCTCTCCGTTCGGCGCCGGGTGCAGTTCGATCTTCTACTATCCCTGGCTTGAGCAGCAGAAGGAGGACCCAAAGGCGGTGCTCGGGATGTTCGACCCCTCCGCGCGGCCCTGCGTCCCCTCAGACGTCCTGACGATGGCCTTCCCCATGAAGAAGTTTGAGAAGGTCATAGGCTTCATGGAAGAGAGTTTCCTCACGACGGGCACCTGGGAGAAGGTGATGAAGAAGATCGCCCGGAGCAACACGCTCAATACCCCGTGAGATCGAGAGCCTGCCCGGCCGGTCTTTCCGGGAAAGGGGCAGGGTCTCAAGATCTCCATCCCGTTCCCCGAGCGGAGACCTATCGGAGATGAGAGCCCACTCGTCTCCCGGATAGGGTTCCGGCAGAACCTGCCTGCCCCCACTACTGGAGCATTTCAGCTAACATTTCCCATGAAAACCGCCCTGGTTTGGTGGGCGGGGGGATCACGGCTCTGTTTGTGCCCCGGGCATGGCTTCCTTGTGCGGGGAGGGGGCGAGCCCCATATGCGCTAACTTTAGCCATGAGAATTCGAGCGGATAATGCCCTATTCTGTGAAATGTGGCTGATTTGACGGGATATCGGCCACACAATTCCGGTGGTGTGCGGCAATAGTCCTTCTCCTCTGACAACGATAGTGATCACGGGAATCTCATGGGAAACGGATTGCCTTGGGGCATAGATGAGAACTCGCCGATTGCCTGATACTTGCCGGTATCAACGAGAATTCATTACACGCATCTGGTAAGTTAACGCCTATGGGGGCGAGCCCCCCCCGGCCCCCCACCCCCCAGGATGATAGCCACCACGGTCCACAGCATGGGGTGAGATCCAGGGGAATGGGGTGTTTTCCTGCGTACAGCCGCTCGCTCTGCCCCATACGCTCCACACCCCTTCGCGCCCTTCGCGTGAGAGGATATTGCATGGACAATATTAGATGAAATAATACACTACGGTGCGTGAGCCGCATCCTTCCCTTCACGGATCTCGAGGAACCGGGCCCTGACACTCTCTACCAGGTCATCGGTCGTCAGGAGGAGGAGCGTATCGCCGGCCTCGATGACGGTGCTGCCGGACGGGACAAACCGTTCGCTCTCCTTCTGCATGAGGATGATAAGCGCCCCTTCCGGCAACCCGAGGTCCACGACCTGCTGCCCGACCGCCGAGGCGTCAGGGGGTATGGTCAGTTCGATGAGCTCACTTGGGGTATTGGGGTCCACCTCAAACTCCCGGGACAACTTGCGCTTCTCCTGGAGAGGCGCGGCAAGGCCGAGCCACCGGGCGACCGTGGGGATGGATGTCCCGTGGACAAGCGCCGAGACCAGGACGATGAAGAAGACGACATTGAAGATCATCTCCGCGTCCGGCACCCCGGCAACAAGCGGGTAGGTCGCGAGGATGATCGGGACGGCCCCCCGGAGCCCCACCCAGGAGACCAGGGCCTTCTCGTTCAGCGGCATCTTCCAGGGCAGAAGCGTGATGAAGACGGCAATCGGCCGGGCGACCAGCAGCAGGAAGAAGGCGATGAGAAGCCCGGGGATGATCACCGGTACGAGGTCTGAGGGGAAGACGAGCAGGCCGAGTGCGAGGAACATCACGATCTGCATCAACCACGCAATCCCGTCATGGAACCGGATCAGGCTCTTTTTATAGACGACGATACTGTTGCCCACCACAAGACCGCTGACGTAGACGGCGATGAATCCGTTGCCTCCAAAGGTAGCGGTCAGCCCGTAGGTCATCAGCACCATGGCAAGGGTGAGCACCGGATAGAGCCCCTCTGACTCAAGTTTGAGGCGGTTGATGAGGAAGACGATGGCCTTTCCCATCCCGTAACCGAGAAGCCCTCCGACGACCATCTGCTGCACGAACATCGGGACGAGCGTGAGCACCGATGCACCGGGGGTGAGGATCAGGGCGATGACACCGGTGGTGAGGAAGACCGCCATGGGGTCGTTGCTCCCCGACTCAAACTCGAGGAACGGCCGCAGGTTTCCTTTCAGGCGTGCTCGCGCCATCCGGAGGACCGAGAAGACCGCCGCCGCATCAGTGGATGAGACGACCGCTCCCAGGAGAAAACCGGTGAGCGGGGAGAGACCGAGGACCAGGCTGGCAAACGCACCGAGACAGACCGCAGTCAGGACGACCCCTACGGTCGAGAGGGCGACACCCGGCCAGAAGATGGGCCGGACCTCGTCCCACCGGGTGTCGAACCCGCCGGCGAAGAGGATGTAGGCAAGTGCAATGATCCCGATTATCTGGGCGACTGCTGGTTCATCGAATGGAATCCCGCCCGGGCCTTCGGAACCTGCGAGCATCCCGACGATGAGGAAGATGAGGAGCGCCGGGACGCCGAGTCTCTCTGAGAACTTATTTGCGATGATACTGACTAGAAAAAGCAGTGATATACCGAGGAATATAATTTCAAGGGCAATCGCCATCTGTTATTATAACTCATGCCCAAAGAGTCTTAATATTGACCCTTCGCGCCGTTTTTTAGCTGGCGTCATCCGGCGTTAACTGCCTCACTACAGGAGAGCAGGCGCATCCGTCAGGAGGCGGAAAGGCGATCTTCTGGCTGGCAGGACCGGCCGTCCTCACCCTCAGAACCCGCAAGATAAGGTGAAATAGTCCACTACTGGAGCATTTCACTAAATGTTCCACGAAGACACCCCCGGGTTGGCGACTGGGAGGCTCCCCTGCTCAGTTCCATCGTGCTCCGGGTCCGGGTTGTGCGGGGCGAGCCCCCATAGGCGCCAATGTTTGGTATGGAGATTCACGAGGATACCACTCAATCCAGGAGACAAGCGCCGATTATGGGCATTGCTGGTTGGTCTGCGGCCAATCCTCCTCGGAGAACGGTCCTGATCCCAGTCAGGGAGTACGAGATGAGAGCCCGACCTGTTCGCTCCGGATGGTCGCGAGTCCCGGGTCACGCCCG
>NZ_DAQR01000069.1:0-4419 GCF_002502935.1 Methanoculleus sp. UBA413 | reverse complement strand
TAAGGTGAAATGCTCCACTAGTGGACCGTTGCATCTAAATCTTCACACAATGTCACCTCACGCGAAGAGCGCGAAGCCGCGAAGTCCGTGTATCTCCTCCCAACCGGAACCCTTCGCGTCCTTCGCGGCTTCGCGTGCGACGGCAATCCTCCGCGCATCAGGACCCGCAACATAAGGTGAAACGGTCCACTAGTGGAACATTTATCTAATATTGCCTGTGCAATATCGCCTCTCGCGTTGAGCGCGAAGCCTTGATGCCCGTGTATCCCCCAATCAGAACCCTTCGCGCCTTCGCGTGAGGTGGCTATGTGCATCAGGACCCGCACGATAAGGTGAAATGCTCCAGTAGTCCCCCGGCTCCGGCAGGGAGTCAGGCCGTCCCTGCATCCTCCTGTGCGAGACAGACCCTGACCGGCACCTTCCCCTCGAGCGAATCCACGACCGGCGAGCGCCGGTAGCCGTGGTCCACGAGTTCCTCAAGTTTCTCCCGCGGTGCGTCCGCCTCCATCCGGACGGTCACCCGGACCTCCTCAAAGCCCGGCCGGACGTCGTCGGTGATCTCAAAAAGCCCCCTGAGGTCGAGGTCGCCCTCGACGTCGATCTCGATGGAATGGACCTCGACCTCGTCTTCAGCCGCGCTGTAGGCAATAGAGATCGCGATGCAGGCTGAAAGCGCCGTGAGCACCAGTTCCATCGGGCTTGGGCCCCGGTTGGTCCCGCCGATGGCACCCGGTTCGTCGGCCGGAATGGCGAAGTTCCTGACAATCGTGGTGGAGTGCGCACCGCCGTTCCAGCTGGTGATGCCGGAGAGGGTCTTTCTCCCCTCTGCCGGATCCTTTCGCATCGCCTCCACGCGGGCGTTCACCCGCTCCATATCAACTCCGTTTCGCATCATCATACCGAAAAAGACTCCTTGCGGGAACCTGCGCCCGCGGGGTATCACTCCGCTGGCCAATACCATGAACCCTGCCCTCAGATGACCGGTTCCGGCGGTTTCGACGTCGTCCTCATAAGTCGCAGCATCTCGTCGGCATCGGTCACCGGGATGTCACAGGCGTAGTTGGTGCAGACGTACGCCGTCGCTTTCCCTTCGATTGTCACGATATCCCGGGTAAACCCGGCCACCTTCGTGATCTCCGGTTCCTCGTCGTCAGAGGGCCGGAAGATGACGACGGCGTCTGGTGTATAGCGCGACCGGATGGCCTGGATCATCGCCCTGGTATCCTCTGCGTCCCGGACGCCCGAGATGATCACCTCGACGTTCGGTCCCAGCATGAACTCAAGGCCGGTGAGGAAGTAGGAGTAGGCGATGGGGGATTCCCGGACGGTACCGGCAAAGACACGACGGATCCGGTTCGCCATCTCCTCGAACTCAAGGTTCGCCGTCATCCGGCCGAGGAGGAAGAGGGCATACATGGCCACGCTGTTGCCGGAGGGAGTTGCCCCGTCAAAGACCGGTTTCTGCCGGACGGAGATCTCCACGTCATCAGGCGTGAAGAAGAACCCTCCGTGGTCGCAGTCCCAGTAGCGGGCAGAGAGGTCCCGGGCGAGTTCGACTGCAGTCCGGAGGTAGCCGGGAGCAAACGACGCCTCATAGACCTCGATAAGAGCCCAGAGCATGAACGCGTAATTATCAAGCGTCGCCGGGATGCCGGCCTCGCCGTTCCGGTAGCGGTGGAGGAGCCGCCCGTCCGGCCCGCGCAGCCGGGTGAGAACGAACGCGGTCGCCTTCTCTGCCGCAGCCAGGTATTCAGGGTCATCAAACGCCCGGGCCGCCGTCGCCAGGGCGGCGATCATCAGCCCGTTCCAGTCGGTGAGGATCTTGTCGTCCTTTACCGGACGGGCCCGCTCTTCTCGTGCCGCAAAGAGTCTCTGCCGGGCATTCTCCACGAACCATGCCAGGTCCTCCTCCGGCATCGAGAACTCATGTGCCCAGGACGCCAGCGGGCGCCGCAGGCGGAGGATGTTCTGTCCTGTCCTTCTGGCGCCGGGCTGCTCAAGGTAGTTCCCCGGCTCCGTGACGCCGAAGATCCGGGAGAACCGTTCCCCGTCCTCCTCCCCGAGTACCTGCAGGATCCCGGCCTTCGTCCAGATGTAGAATTTCCCCTCCACGCCTTCGCTGTCCGCATCCTCGGCCGAGTAGAAACCGCCGTCAGGGTCGGTCATCTCCCGCAGGACGTAGGCGATCGTTTCCCGTGCGGTCCTGGCAAACTCCTCCCTCCCTGTCGCGAGGTAGGCCTCCGTATACGCCATGATCAGGAGCGCCTGGTCGTAGAGCATCTTCTCAAAGTGCGGGACGAGCCACTCCGCGTCCGTCGCGTAGCGGTGGAACCCCCAGCCGATATGATCGAATATCCCGCCCCGCCGCATTGCGTGCAGCGTCTTCTCGACCATCGTATATGCCGGGGTTTTGCCGGTCCGGTGCCCGTACCTGAGCAGGAATATGAGGTTATGCGGGGCCGGGAACTTGGGCGCGTCCCCGAACCCGCCGTTCTCTCCGTCGAAGAGCCGGAACAGGGTATCGTAGGCGTCATCGAGGGTCGCCTCCGAGAGTTCGCTCTCCCCCGGGGGAGTGCGGGCCGCACTCTGAAGCGCCTCCAGCACCCGGCTGCCGGTCTGCTCGAGTTCCTGCCGCCGCGTCTGCCAGATCCTGCTGATCCGTGGGATAAGGTCTACGAGGCCGGTCATCCCGTAGCGGCTCTCCTTCGGGATATAACTCGCCGCAAAGAACGGTCGCCCATCGTGGGTCATGAAGATGGTGAGGGGCCATCCTACGGCAACCCCGCTCAGCACATGGGCGGCATCTATGTAGATCTGGTCGATGTCGGGCCGCTCCTCGCGGTCCACCTTGATGCAGACAAAGACGTCGTTTAAGAGTTTTGCGACCATGGGATCTGCAAACGACTCCTCTTCCATGACGTGGCACCAGTGGCAGGCCGAGTAGCCTATGGAGAGGAATATCGGTTTCGCCTCCTCCTTCGCCCGGAGGAATGCCTCCTCGCCCCAGGGATACCAGTCGACCGGGTTGTAGGCATGCTGGAGCAGGTACGGGCTCTGTTCGTGGATAAGCCGGTTCGGAGGTGACTCCTCCCGGGCTGGCGCTCCTGGTGTTTCCGGGTCATGTCCGCGTGCCGGGTTCATACCTCCTGACGTGCGGACGCTTGGTAATAAAGGTGACTCTCCCCGGCAGGATGGGGACGAACGGTACCCCGCGGGTTAACTGGGGTGGGTATGCTGAGTAACACCCGGCTTGGCCCGGTGCTTCAGTGCAGTTATAATCTCACGTGTACCCCGGGTTCGCTCATGCGAGAGGTGACGATCACTCCCACGCACCAGAACCCGCAAAATAAGGTGAATGGTCCACTACATTCGTTGATTCGCGCGAAGACCGTGTCGCCTAAATGAAGATGGCTCGATGCACCGGGCTCTTTGATCAAAAAAGGAGAATCCCCGTCACTCCGCGATGGGAATCTGCTTTACTTCTTCCGCGGCCGGCTGTAGGTAGGGGACGTCGACGGCGAGCAGCCCGTTCCTGAAGGTCGCCTTCGCCCTGTTGGGATCGACGGGACATCCGATCGCGTAGGTGCCGACGTACCGGACGTCGCCACGGGCTGCATCGATGGAGAAACTGGTCTCCTGCATCTTGAAGGTGATATCCTTCTTATCGACGCCCGGTAGTTCGATCTCGATATGAAGATTCTCTTCATTTTCATCTGAATAGGCACAGACATATGGTGCGACTCTTAATGCTGCCATCCTGGTAACCTCCTCGACGGCAACAGGGATGCAAGAGAGATATTTAATTGTTGTCCCCGGTCGCCCCCTCTCTTCCGGGGCGACAGATCCCGGACAGTGCCTGCACGCAGGATGCGAGGTTTTATCTTGCGGCGGCCGTTGAGTATCATGCATGAGCGAGCAGTTCATCTTCACCCGATACCGCACCGACTGTTACCACTGCGGCGAGGATGCCGACCAGATCATAAAAGCGGTCTCCGCGCAGGCGCAGGTGATCTGTTCAAACTGTGGATCGACCCGGATCTTCATTCCAAGGTTTGAGAACACGGAGGTGGTTGGTGTCTGCACGGCTCTTGGACGTTACGATATCTGGACCCTTGAAACCGGTGCACGGTGCAAAAATTGTGGGGTTGAAGGAGCGCACGACCTCGTGGTTGGGAGCAACCACCTTACAACCCGGTGCCGAAACTGCGGCTACACGCACTTCTACCGGTTCAACCTGGAGTATATCGGCCAGTGTCCCCTCGGCGAGGAGGGGGAGGTCAGCGTTCCTCCCGAACCATAGTGATGGCTTCCTTCGGGCACTCGTTTGCGCAGATACCGCAGCCCTTGCAGTAATCAAGGTCGATATTGAGTTCCTCGTCGATGACCCCGTCCGGGCAGTACTGGGCGCAGAGCCCGCAG
>NZ_DAQR01000110.1:0-15346 GCF_002502935.1 Methanoculleus sp. UBA413 | reverse complement strand
TTGCTCCCACAACCCGTACCGATTACGGGCTTGTTGGGCCATTACCCCAACAACAACCTAATCGGCCGCAGATCCATCCTAGGGCGTCGGAACTTTGGATTACAGGGCATTCCAGCATCTGTAATCTATAGGGTATTATCCCCAGTTTCCCGGGGTTATCCCCTTCCCTAGGGCAGGTTATCCACGTGTTACTGAGCAGTACGCCGAGGGCCGAACCCTCTCGACTCGCATGGCTTAATCGAACCCCGATAGCAGTGACCTCTGGCAGGATCAACCAGAATTTGGAAGTATGCACACTACTAAACTTGGGAGGAATTAGCGGTTACTGAACAAATTTCCGCATTGCCAATGCCAACGTCAGAACCAACCCGCGTCATGCGCGGTCACGTTGATTCTCCATCAAACAGGGAAACAATGTTTATTTTGTAAGTATTTAAACACTTGGTTCCCATATCAGATCCGAGTTTTGATGACTCGGATCGTCATGTCCTTTGCGATACAGGGCGTCCGGTCCAAACCAGGCCGGACTGTTTCTCCTGCGTGAGAATAAACATTTGTCGTTCCCGACATATAAATGTTCCTTCTCCACATCAGGATCCATTCTGGATATCCGAATGAAATCCCGGACCCGAATGCAGAAGCCGGCCAGAACATTGTGTTCCAGCCACCCTGTTTCACCTGTGCAGGAATTAATGTTTGCGATTCATCGCATATATACATTGTGTTCCTGCTTCAGGATTCAGATCGGGAATCCACGATATATTCCCGGTCCGATCGTGCCACATTGCCCGTTTAGGCGAATGCCAACACATCTTGTGAGAATACATGTTGGAAATCCAGACATATAAACATTGTCAACCCGTATCAGGCCTGAGACAGTTCTCGGACCCTCACAGCAGTTGAGGGGACACCGATCAGACCACCCGAACCGGGCTGCACGATCTGATGTCCTGACAACACAGCCTTACTATGTTGTCGCCAATGTCATATAAACATTTCCCCGCTCTGTCGGATCCAAGCACCTGGCTTGGACCCCCATATTTGCCAGAAGCCTCGCGCATCCCGCCTCTGAATGCAGAATCAGGCGCGAGATTCGCCTCCGACTTGACTATAACATGTAGACCCCGCGAGTATTTATAGATTTACCCTCGCCCTACACAGAAAGCCGGCATCCGGTCGTGGATCGGCCCGAAGCAGGCTCCAGGAGCACCAGAGTATATAAACGAAGTGCATGGCACACCCCTCCGCGCGCGAACCAGTCTAGGGCAGGGGCCTCCCGGATACCCGGAAAACGCCCCGTGCAGGGATAAAAACAACCCCATACAGTGGACCATGGTAGCTAATCGCGCCAGGGGTGCCGGGGAGAGGGGGTCTCCCCATCAGCGACAACCTGACCCCGGAGCCTTGCGGTGCCCAGAGAGAACATGATTACGTTATTTTTGTAGGGGTTGAGCATCTCGTCTACTCTTGTCCATGCGGTTGTTACCTCTCGCGCGAAGTCTGTGTAACTCCACCCTTCGCGCCCTTCGCGTGAGGTTTTGGTATAGAGAGGTGCTAGAGTCTCTCGCGCGGAAGTTCGCGAAGTCCGAGTAGCTCCTCCCAACCGGAACTCATCGCGACTTCGCGTGCGGCCGACCATCCGCGCTCAAGCCCGAAAATAAAGGTGAAATGCTCCACTATGTTCCAGAATCGCTGATCGCACAAACCCCGGGCGATACCAGGACACCGATACGCCGGCTACATGAGGGGACGCGGGTATGCCGGACCGCGGCAGCTATTCATCATCCGTGTCAGGCTCCGGGATATGCTCGCCGACATACACCTCACCGAAGAACTCGTCCTGCCAGAGAGCGAGTTTCCCCTCAAGCATCAGGAAAAGGAGCGGGATATAGACCTCATGCCGCTCCCGGTCCATCGACCCCGAGAGTTTGTCGAGCGTCAGGACACCATCACCCGCCCGCGCGGAACGCCGGTACCCCTCCATCACGCCCGCGACCGCCTTCTGGTACCCCTCGTCGTGCGCCACCGCCACGACCTCCTCGGCATCCAGATCGAGATCCGGTTCAGGGGGCGCGGGCTTCCGCCTCCGCTGTTTCCGGCGCTGCTCCTTCTCCGCCGTCTTCAGCTGCTTGATAAGTTCATAGAGCGTAACTGGCGGGCGCTTCCGCAGGTTCTTCCGCCGCAGACGGCGCTGGATCTCTCGCTCCAGGCGCTCGATCGGTTCGCCCTCCCCGCCCGACTCAAAGTCAAACTCAAAATCGGTGAAGAGGTCAACCTCATCATCCGGGGAGGGATCTTCGTCTTCATCCTCGCCCCATCCCTCAAGATACTCCGACTTCAGGCGCAACAGGCACGCGGCATAGAAGAGCGTCCTCCCCGAGACCCGCAGGTCCAGTTCCTTCCGGCGGTCGAGTTCGGCCAGGAACCGGTCCGTCACATCAACGATATCGATGTTCCAGGGGTCGACCTCGCCCCGCTCGGCCATCCCGACCAGGATCTCGACAGGCTCTTCATCCATTGTTCTGCACACCGGTCACGTAGGTGCTCTTGTCCGGGCGAATCGTCACACCCACAATCCGGTCGGCGCGCTCGATCATCGGCTTTCGAAGCGAGACGATGATCGACTGCGCGTTCCCCGAGAGCTCGCTGATCATGGCGGCGATCCGGCCGACATTGCTCCCATCAAGGAACATATCCACCTCATCCAGCGCATAGAACGGCGCGGGCATGTACTGCTGGATCGAGAAGATGAACGCAAGCGTGGTCAGCGACTTCTCGCCGCCGGAGAGCGCAGAGAGGAGATGGACCTTCTTGTCCCGCGGCTGCACCGCAAACGTCATGCCACCGGAGAACGGGTCCTCCTCATTATCGAGAACCAACCTGCCGCTCCCCTCGGTCAGCCGCGCGAAGATCTCCTGGAAATTCGCATCGATCGCCCTGTACGCGGTCATGAAAGCGTCGTACTTCATCTTCTCGTACTTCTCGATCCGCTCAAGAAGCATCGTCCGCTCCCGCGAGAGCACCTCCTTCTTCGCGGTCCGTTCCTCGACGCGCGTACTAACACGGTCGCACTCCTCGATCGCGAGCATATTCACAGCACCGATCTTCTTGAGCGCCCGCTCGGCTTCTGCAATCCCGGCATCGATGGCCGCAAGATCGAGATCGGTCTCCACATCACCGGCCTGCTCCCGGAGCGCCGCAAGCTCTGCAAGCAGCGAGCGCTCCCGTTCCACGAGCGCATCGATCTGCATCCGGACACGCTCCATCGCACCCGTGAGTTCGAGAACCTCCCGGTCCAGCGACCGGATCTCACCAAGCACGCGGTCGCGTTTCTCGTGCAGCCCGGCAAGTTCATCGGAGAACTCCTTCTGGCGTGCCTCGAGCTGGACGATCAGGCGGCGCCGCCCCTCGATCTCCTCCCCGGCCGCCGCGATCTCGCCATCGATCTCCTGGTTCTTCGCCACCAGGCGGTCCCGCTCCGCGGTGAGCTCCTCGACACGGTTGGCGAAGTGCTGCCGCTCACGTTTGGCATCGGTGATATCCGCATCCTTGTTCCGGAGCCGGCGCTCGATATCCTCGACAGCTCGCCGGAGATCCTCGTACTGCCCGGTGAGAGCCGGGATCTCGGTGTCGTCAAGTTTCTTCTTGAGGTCGTCAACCTCCCCGGAGATCCGCGCGATCTCGTCCGCAGTCCGCTCGAGATCCGCTTCAAGCCGCGCAAGTTCCTCGCCGCCGGTCTTCGCATCACGGAGCATCTCGCGCAGAGTCGCTTCCAGGGTCTGCTTCTCCCCAGTGAGCACCTCGATGCGCTTTGAAAACTCTTCAGTGAGCATCCGGTAGCGCGCAACCTGCTCATCGACCGCACTCCGCTCCGCCCGCTTTGCCTCCGAAACCTCAGCAAGACGACCGATGGACGCACCGATCTCCGCCGCCTCAGCCTCAAGACCGGCAAGCGTTGCGCGGACCCGCGTGATCTCGTCATCGACAGCCACCCCGAACCCGCGGATCTTCTTCTTCTGCACGCCGCCGGTCATGGCGCCGCTCTTCTCGACGAAGTCCCCGTCCAGGGTGACCATCCTGTACCTGCCCATCAGCCGCCGCGCCCGCTCGAGGGTATCCACCACCACCGTCGCGCCGAAGACAACCCGGAAAGCACGCTCGAACGCCGGGTCGAACTCCAGGAGGTCGACCGCGTAGCCGATGATGCCCGGATCAGCCTCCAGCGGCGAGAGGATCGGGACACGGAGTTTGTTGAGCGGCAGGAACGTGACCCGGCCGAGACGGTTCTCTCTCAGGTAGCGGATCGCGTCGGATGCAATCCCGTCGTTATCGACGATCACCCAGCGGAGCCGGCCCATGGCCGCGATGTCAAGCGCAGTCGCATACTCAGGCGGCGCCCGCCCGAGCTGTGCGACGGTGCCGTGCGCGCCATCCATGCCGAGGACAAACTCCATCGCCCTCCCGCCGGCATCTCCCTGAGCCTGCTGCTGCGCCTCAAAGCGCATCAGTTCCTGCTCGTTCTCCCTGATCTCCTTCTGCAGCCGGTCAAGAGCCGATCGCCGGGCAAAGAGCGTGCTCTCGACATCAGAGATCTCACGCTCGACCTCGCGCTTCTGCGCCTCGCAGTCGGCCATGCAGGAAGAGTACTCGGTGACCTGTTCCTGCTTGTTCGCCAGTTCCTCATCGATCTGGCGGATGCGCGCCTCCAGGCGTTCGCGCTCCGATGTCCGCATGCGGCTCTTCTCGATGAAGATGTCCTGCTCGCGGAGGATCTTCGCCCGGAGCTCCTTCTTGCTCTCGAGGTCCTGCAGCCGCGCGAAGAGCTGGTCCTTTAACCCCTCAACCTCCTTGCTCTCGCCTGCTATACGCTCCTCGATCGCCTTCATCTGCTCGCGCTGGCCTGAGAGTTCCATCGCCAGGTTCGCGCGGTCGATCGAGAGGTTGCGGATCTGCCCGGCACACTCCTCGACCTTTGCCTCGGCGCGCCTGCTGTCCATGTAGACCCGCTGGACCGCCTCCAGGTTCTCATTCCGGTTGGCCATGAGACGTTCGATGGTCTTCTCGGCGAGCTTGATCCCGCCTCGCGCCTCCTCAAGCCTTCCTACGAGGTCGAGGTATTCGGGGCCGCTCTTCCGGTTGATCTCGTCATCGACCGCGCGCTGGCGCTCGCGCGCCTCCTCAAGGCGCGCCGTGGCAGCCTCCGTCTCGCCGGTGATGCGCACGACCTCAGCCTGCTGATCACGCATCAGGTCGTGCAGGGTGCCGATCTCCTGCTCTTTCTGCCTGACAAGCGCCGCCCCCCGGCACCGTCCGAAGTGCTCGAGTTGCTCCTGCCACCGCCGGTACTCGATCGCCTGCTCGCGCTCATGCTGGAGCGCATCCAGTCGTGCGGCGAGCTCGCCAAGGAGGATCTCCTCACGCTCGATCCGCTCCCGCACCACCTCAAGTTCCGAGAGAGCCTGTTCACGCTTACTGTCGAACTCGGCGACACCCGCTATCTCATCGATGATCTTGCGCCGTTCACCGTCGCTCATCTCCATGATCCGGGTGATATCACCCTGCATCACGACATTGTAACCCTCAGGCTTGACCCCTAACTTCGCAAGGAACTCGATGACGTCGCCCTGTTTGCAGAGACGACCGTTCAGGTAATTGTAACTGTAGTACCCGGCCGGCGTCCGCTTGATCCGGCGGCGGATCGTCGTGCCGTCCGAGAACGTAACCCCCACCTCGGCGGTGTTCTTCCCGGTGTTGACGTTGATCAGGTCGGTCAGCTTCTCGGCCCGCAGCCCCCGCGCACCCGAGAGGGCCAGGACAAAGAGGATGCTATCTATGATGTTGCTCTTCCCTGAACCGTTCGGGCCTGAGATGACAGTAAATCCTTCAAAAAAGGGGATTTTTGTCTTTCTGGCGAAAGACTTGAAGTTGTCGATCTCAAGGTGCGTGATATACAAGGATCAGGCTCCCCCGGCTACCGGTCAAGGTCGAGCGTGTCACTCTCTTCAGCCTGGATGACATCCCCGACCTTGCGCTTCTTCTGTTCCACGAACAGGGTCCGTTCAGACGACCTGCTGCCCCTGCCCTTGCCCTTCATCGGTGCATTCCCAAATTTGGTGCTGGCAACGATGTACTCCGATGATCTTCTCGGCTCCGGTTTCAGCGTCCCGTCGTTCTGCATGATGAGGTCCAGCTCCCCTTCTTCAACGGTGGGCTCGGCAGGCCGCGTCTCCGCCGGGCGCGTGGAGGTCCGGGGCTCAACACGCGCGCGCGGTTCGGCGCCGACCCGGGGTTCAGCCCTGACTGTGGCCGCCGCCGTCCTCTCTTCAGTCGCCACCGGCTTTTTCTTGCGCTCTTCAACGTCCCGGCAGAGATTCATGGTCACCGATTTGAGATCCAGAACCTCTGCAGTCAGGCCTTTCACCAGGGCCTCAAGTTCCCGCACCTTCCGCTCCAGATCGCGCACGCGTTCATCCTCCACCTCCGATTCCGTCGGCCGCTCAGTTTCTATCATGGTCTCCATCTCCTTCTCGCGCTCCGCGAGTTCTCGCTCGAGAAATCGTATCCTCGCATCCTTCTTCGCCATAATCTCCCTCAAATTAATCCTTGATATAATTACGTAATAATATTACTATAGATTCACCGAATGAAGAATTATTACATTTTATCCGGCATCAGGTCGAGGGACAGGCAGCCAGCGCTTCGAAGCCACCCTCATCTGAAGGGTATGGCTTACCCTGGTGCGTGATGCGGATCGCCAACAACCGCACGGACTTCGCGAAGTATTTCTGTTTCCCGCTGTTCTCTTCGCAAGCGACCTCATCGCAGATGTGAAGACGGCGGCAGAATCTCACGTGAAGCCCAGTACTTCGCTCATTTCGGCATCTGAAATCGACCAATGCAGCCTCGCATAGCGACCTAAAACGGGATTGGCAGCACCAGGGCACCGGACTTCGCGGCTTCGCGCTCAACGCGAGAGGCCATATTGCTATCTTCGGCCATTAACTCACGCGAAGCCGCGAACAACGCGAAGGGAGGTCGATGGTTTAACCTCTTGGAGATTACCTCAACCGTTTTAGCGAAGTACTGAGGCCATACCCCCATCTCCCCACACGCGACCGGCGGTCCGCCTCATGCCAGAGCCATCCAGAATACGGTGACTCGATGCACTACCACAAATCCTGCAAAAGAAAGAATATTACCTCACCGGAGCAACCTTTTCCTGCATGTCTAGTCTGGCAAACTTCGATCCTGAAATCGCGGGCCTCATCGAGGAAGAGCGCCTGCGTCAGGTCAATGGATTAGAATTGATTGCCTCCGAGAACGTCGTCAGCAAGGCTGTTCTCGAGGCGATGGGTTCTATAATGACCAATAAGTATGCCGAGGGGTATCCCGGCAAGCGTTACTACGGGGGTTGCGAGTTCCACGATGTCGTGGAGAACCTGGCACGCGACCGGTTATGCAAACTCTTTGGAGCGGAACACGCAAATGTCCAGCCGCACTCGGGAAGCCAGGCAAACCAGGCGGTATATTTTGCGTATCTCAACTACAAGGACAGGATCATGAGCCAGAGCCTCACACAGGGAGGCCACCTCTCTCACGGCTCGCCGGTCAACATCACCGGGCGCTGGTATTCTATCTTCCACTACGGCGTCGATTCCGAGACAGAGACACTCGACTACGCGGCTATCGAGGATATAGCCCGGATCGCGAAACCCCAGATCATCGTCTGCGGTGCAAGCGCCTACCCGCGCGAGATCGACTTTAAGGCGTTCCAGGAGATCGCCGAGACCGTCGGCGCGCGGTGCATGGCCGACATCGCCCATATCGCCGGACTCTGCGCGACCGGATACCATAACAGCCCGGTCGGTGTCGTCGATATCGTGACGACGACGACCCACAAGACCCTTCGCGGCCCTCGCGGCGGCGCCATCATGTGCAGCAAGGAGGACGCCCCGGCCATCGACAAGTCCATCTTCCCGGGCATGCAGGGCGGCCCGCTGATGCACACCATTGCCGCAAAGGCGGTCTGCTTCAAGGAAGCGCTGACCCCTGCATACAAAGATTACTGCGGACAGGTCGTCAAAAACGCGCGCACCATGGCAGAAGTCCTCGCAGAGGAGGGGCTCGACCTCGTCGCCGGCGGCACCGACAACCACCTCATCCTGCTCGACCTGACCGGGGTCTCCACGGACGGCCAGCACCTCACCGGGCTTGCGGCCGAGACCGCACTCGGCGAGGCAGGTATCACCGTGAACAAGAACACCATCCCCCGCGAACAGCTCAGCCCCTTCGTGACGAGCGGACTTCGCATCGGCACGCCGGCGGTCACCTCCCGCGGCATGAAAGAGGAAGAGATGAAACAGATCGGTCACTGGATCGCCCGGGTCGTAAAGGATGTCGCCAAAGATCCGACCTCAAAGAAGGCGATCACCGAAGTGAGAGAAGAGGTTATTGCTCTCGCAAGCAAGTACCCCCTCTACCCTGAAGTAGCATGATACTCGACGGAAAAGCAGTCTCTGAGAAGAGGCTTGAGCTCCTCAAGGAGAAGATAGAGGAGTCCGGGCTCTACCCGCGCCTTGCGACGGTCATCGTGGGCGAAGACCCGGCATCAAAACTCTACGTCCGCATGAAGCACCGGACGTGCGAGCGTGTCGGGATCGGGTCCATCGGCATCGAACTCCCGGAGGATGCCTCCACGGAACGGGTGCTTGAGGCGGTAACACGCCTCAACAACGACCCCGATATCAACGGCATCCTGGTCCAGCTCCCGCTTCCGTCGCAGGTGGACACCACCCGCGTCATCAATGCGGTCGCGCCCGGAAAGGACGTGGACGGGTTCCACCCCTATAACCTCGGGAGGCTCCTTGCCGGGGACCCGGTCTTTGCCCCCTGCACGCCGCAGGGGATCATGACGATCCTTGAGGAGTACAGGATCCCGATCCAGGGGCAGCGGGCGGTCGTCGTCGGCCGGAGCATCGATGTGGGCAGACCCATGGCCGCCCTGCTCCTCAACGCCGATGCGACCGTCACCATCTGCCACTCGAAGACGAAGAAGATCGAAGATGAGATGAGAGGCGCCGATATCCTCGTCAGCGCGGTCGGGAGATTGAAGTTTGTCAGACCGGAGATGGTGAAGGAAGGAGCGACCGTCATCGATGTCGGAATCAACTACGACGAGCAGGGCAAACTCTGCGGCGACGTCGACTTTGAGGCGGTGCGCGAGCGCGCGGGAACGATAACCCCGGTCCCCGGCGGCGTCGGCCCCATGACGATCGCGACGCTGATGGAGAACACATTCAAGGCGGCCAGGCTTTCGGCATGCTGCAACAACACTGTATTGTAGACCGCCTCAGGATCGGCGCCGGAGCGCCAGTTCGCCTGATGGGCATCATCAACTGCAGCCCCGAGTCGTTCTACCGGGGCTCCTATACCCCGACCGGGAGGATATACGACCGCGCCCTTGCCATGCAAGAAGCGGGGGCCGACATGATCGACCTCGGGGCGCGGAGCACGGCTCCGGGTTCGGTCCCCATCACCGTCGCTGAAGAGGCGGAACGGGTGGATGCAGCGCTCTCAGAACTCGACGGGACCGGGATCACCCTCTCGGTGGATACCCGCTACCCGGAGGTGCTCGAGGTCTGCCTCCGCCACGACGTCCACGCGGTGAACGACATCTCGGGGCTCGCCGACGAGCGCTACGCGCGGGCGGTCGCAGACTCCGGGTTGCCGGTCTTTGTGATGGCAAGTTTCAGGGAACCGGGCGATGCCGCCGGGCTTGCCGAAACACTCGCGGCACTCGAGGCGGTCGTGACGCGGTGCGCGCGCCTTGAGATCGACGAATACGTCCTTGACCCTGCCGTCGGGAGATGGATCCCGGAACGGACAAACGAGGATGACTGGGAGCTCTGCCGGAACTTTGAGGCGTTCTTAACCTTCGGCCGCCCGGTGCTCGCCGCGATCTCCCGAAAGACCTTCATCGGAGACCTGATCGGAAAAGGACCGGAAGAGCGGCTCGCGGGAACCCTCGCGCTCACCATGGACCTGGTCAGGCAGGGAGCGGCCGTGGTCAGGAGCCACGACGTCGCCGAGACTGCAGACCTGCTCAGGGTGTATGAGAAGATGAGACAGACATGACGAGGCTATCATACTCTGTGTACGGTCTTGCGACCCCCCTGGTCCGGGCCGGGGATGATATGGCGGCGCATATCCTCGCAGCCGCCGAACGCTCGGAGTGCGGGGGGTTGCAGGCAGGGGATATCGTGGTCGTCGCTGAGTCGGCCGTGGCCACCGCCGAGGGGCGGGTCGCGAGACTGGACGATATCGAACCCTCGCCCGAAGCGCTCCGGCTTGCCGAAGACTACCAGATGGACCCCCGCCTGGTTGAGGTGGTGCTCAGGGAGAGCGACCGGGTCGTCGGGGGCATCCCGGGGTTCCTGCTCTGCATGAAGAACGGGACGCTCCTCCCAAACGCTGGAATCGACGCATCCAATGCCCCGTCCGGCTCCGTCGTCCTGCTGCCGGTGGATCCGGATGCGACCGCTGCGCGGATACGTGCCGGGATCGCAGAGCGAACCGGGGCAGACGTCGGTGTCATCATCGCCGATTCAAGGACACATGCGATGCGCCTTGGGTGCTGCGGGGTCGCTATCGGGTGCTCGGGCATCCCCTCGGTCCTTGACGAGCGCGGAAAGCAGGATCTCTTCGGCCGCGAACTCGAGGTCACCAAACGAGCGGTGGCTGACTGCATCGCATCAGCGGCCGAACTGGTGATGGGGGAAGCAAACGAGTGCGTCCCCGCAGTCGTTGTGCGGGGGACCGGGCTTCCCGTCGGCGACTACGCAGGGGTCGCCACCATCGATGCTTCAGAGTGTCTCTTTATGGGCGTCGCGCTGCACGCCGACCCGTCCCTTCTCGTCGATGGCAAGGGTAAACCCTGAATTCTCCAGGAACT
This sequence comes from Methanoculleus sp. UBA413, assembly GCF_002502935.1. Lineage (NCBI taxonomy): Archaea > Methanobacteriati > Methanobacteriota > Methanomicrobia > Methanomicrobiales > Methanomicrobiaceae > Methanoculleus > Methanoculleus sp. UBA413. The sequence continues at coordinate 4,395 of NZ_DAQR01000110.1, read as the reverse complement.
CCTTGCTCTTTCTCCCTTTTCCATGGATCAGGATCTCAACGAGGTCTTCCTTCTCATCGATGTCGGTCGACATCCGGAACGAGTCGATCACCTCGACTGAGAAGCCGCACTCTTCTGCAACCGCCATGTGGTCGATGAAACTTGCGCCGTAGAAGTCGGCGTGGAAGCATTGCGGTTTCTTCAGGAAAATTACGTTCGTCCCGCCGCCCCGGCCCGGCACGATAGCCATGTCCTTCTCAGTGCGGATCAGCCGCTGGATATCCCCGGCAGTCACCAGGGGGAGGTCGGCCATGATGATGAGCGCAGGACAGTGGAACTGCCTGAGCGCCCAGTTGATCGCTTCGTTCAGGGGCTCTTTCCTGACGGCGATGAGCGTGTCCTCGTGTTTGAAGGGGTGGGTGCAGAGCAGGGTGGCGCTGCACCCCGACTTCAGCACAGAGGCGATCACGTCTTCGAGCATCGTCCGTGCAAACGCCTCCCGCTCTTCCTGGCTGAGGATGCAGGAGAGACGCGTCTTGGGGTTTACGGGCTTAAAGGGAATAAGCGCGTGAAAATACATTGTGAAACGGTTGTCGGGGCAGCATCAAAAAGGCATCGTTAATGGTGCACGCCCAAAACTATCCATCCACCGGATTTACGACATTGAATAATCCCACACGCCCCGGACCACCCCTTCGCGGACTTCGCGCGAGGCCCCCATCACCATCGCCATACCCCTGCTTCACGCACCAGAGCAGGCTCTCCCCTCAAAGAGGGCTCGATGCACTCCCAAACTTCAAGTGCGGAAGTGTCGACATACTATCCATGCACCGGCGCGTGATTACCTACTCAAGGAACGCATTCCTCCCCCTAACAACAGTCTGCGCAAACCGTTGCGGTTACTGCTGCTTCCGGACCCCGGTGCGGGAGGGGTGCATCATGCCCCCCGGCGAGGTGCTCCGCACCATGGAGGTGAGCGCGGAACTTGGCTGCACCGAGGCGCTCTTCACCTTCGGGGAGCGCCCTGGTGCGGTTCCCGGGTTTACCGCCATGCTCGAGCGGATAGGCTACACCGATATCCTCGACTACGTCTACGACCTCTCTCTTGCGGCTCTACGGCTTGGGCTCCTGCCGCACACCAACGCCGGCATCCTCTCCTACCAGGAACTCGACCGGCTCCGACTCGTGAACGCGAGCATGGGGCTGATGCTCGAGACGACCGCGGAGGTTGTCGCGCACCGGGATTCTCCGGGAAAAGACCCCGGCGTCAGGATCGAGATGATCGAGAACGCAGGCAAACTCTCGATACCGTTCACGACCGGGATCCTGGTCGGGATCGGTGAGACGATGGAGGACAGGGAAGAGTCTTTCCAGGTCATCAGGGACCTCCACCGACGATTTGGCCATATCCAGGAGGTCATCGTGCAGAACTTCCGCCCGAAGCCCGGGACCCCGATGGAAGGCACACCAACTCCCGAGACGAGCGAACTCTGTGCGACGATAACCCTCGCCCGGGAGATCCTCCCCTCCGACGTGGCGGTGCAGATACCGCCGAACCTCGCTGATGCCTCTCACCTGATCGGGTGCGGCGTGGACGACCTCGGCGGGGTCTCCCCGCTCACCATCGACTACGTCAACCCCGAGCGCCCCTGGCCGGAGATCGAGGAACTGAAGAGAGTGGCCGGCGATGCCGAGCTCCGGGAGCGGCTCTGCATCTACCCGCAATACATCGAGAAAGGCTGGTACTCTCCCCTCCTCGAACCCCTGATCCGGCAGCTTGCGGAGAGGATTCGCAAGGTCGAACCGGGATGAGGGTGCATAACCTCATCATAAATCCCGATCAACATCTACCAGGAGATTTCGCCATGAAACAGGTTGACCTCCTCTACGCGGGGAAGGCTAAATCCGTCTATCGCACTGATGACCCGGAAGTGTATATCGTGAAGTTCCGGGACGACATCACGGCCTTTGATGGTGAGAAGAAAGACACCCTGAGCGGCAAAGGAAGATATAACGCAGAGGTCTCCTCCTTCCTCTTTGGATACCTGGAGGAGCACGGGATCGGGACACACTACCTCGCAAGTCTTGAGCCCGCCACGATTGCGGTGCGGAGGCTTGAGATGTTCCCCCTCGAGGTGATCGTGAGAAACGTCGCGGCCGGATCAATCGTGCGCCGCTACCCGTTCCGCGAAGGTGAACCGCTCGATCCGCCGGTGATCGTCATCGATTACAAGAGCGACGCCCACCATGACCCGATGCTGAACGACGACCTGATCTACGCCCTGGGGCTTGCCACGCCCGAGGAACTCGACCAGATCAAGGCCATGGCGCTCGCGGTAAACGAGGTGCTCTCTGAGTATCTTGACCAGCGCGGCATCACCCTGGTCGACTTCAAACTCGAATTCGGCCACCATGATGGGGAGATCGTCGTCGGCGACGAGATCAGTATGGACTCGATGCGGCTCTGGGATAAGGAGACCGGGGCGTCCCTCGATAAGGACGTCTACCGCTTCAACAAGGGAGACGTCATGGAGACCTACGCCGGCGTCGCGAAACGGATACTCTCGCCGCCTCAAAGGGGGTCTGCATGAAGTTTGACGTAACCATCACTATCGCCCTCAAAGAGGGGATGCTGGACCCTGAAGCGCGTGCCATCAGGCACGCCCTCGCAAACCTCGGGTTTGCGACCGGGGACCTGAGCACGGCGCGCCTCTTCCGGATCGGGATCGACGCGGAAGATGCGGCAGCGGCACGGGAGGAGGCCCGGGCGATCTGCGAGCGGCTCCTTGCAAACCCGGTCATCCACCGCTACACCATTGAGGTCGAGTAAAGTATGCGATTCGCTGTGGTACAGTTCGGCGGCAGCAACTGCGACCGGGACACCTACCACGTTCTCGCGGATGTCTGCGGGGTCGATACCGACCTGGTCTGGTACAAGGAGGGGCTCACGCGGTCCTATGACGCCGTGGTGCTCCCGGGTGGGTTCTCGTACGGGGACTACCTCCGGGCGGGGGCCATCGCCGCCCGGACAACGATCATGAGCGATGTCGTCAGGCACGCGAAGAGCGGGGGGCTGGTCCTTGGGATCTGCAACGGCGCGCAGATCGCTTCAGAGGCCGGGCTGGTGCCGGGCACCTTCACGCTGAACGCCTACCCGAAGTTCATCTCGCGGCACGTCTACCTCCGCATCGAGAACACCACGTCCCCGTTCACCACCCTCTACCGGGAGGGCGAGGTGATCAGGGTCCCGATCGCTCATAAGGAGGGGCGGTACGTTGCCCCTGAGGACGTGGTCGCGCGGCTGAATCGGGACGGGCAGGTCGCGTTCCGGTTCTGTGATGAGCACGGCAACACTACACCGGAGAGCAACCCGAACGGGTCGGCAGAGAACATCACCGGCGTCCTCTCGGAAGCAGGAAACGTGCTCGCGATGATGCCGCATCCGGAGCGGGCAAGTGAGCGCGTACTCGGATCAGAGGACGGCGTCAAAATCTTTAACTCGATGATAGCCCATATCGAAGAGCACGGACGCCGGAGACCCACACGATAGGAGTTTTGTTATGACTGAAGAAGGGATTGAAGAAGCGCGTACCAGGGCAAAGCAGTACGCGAAGGAGAAAGGCTTTGTGCTGAATGTCGACGAGAAACAACTCTCGGCCGTCCTCCGCGGGCTCGCCCGGAACGAAGAGCGGTTCGGGGCTGCATACTGCCCCTGCAGGCTCCGGAGCGGGGATCCTGAAAAGGACAAGATCATCATCTGCCCCTGCATCTACCACGAGAAAGAGATCGAGGAGCAGGGCATGTGCCACTGCAGGCTGTTCTTCAAGAAGAAATCTGAATAATATTTTTTGTGCCCATCCTCCGGCCCGGGGAAGGGGCATGCCGGTGGGCCGGTTATTGTGTGAGAGATCCCCAAAACGCTCATGAGGCCGCGCCTTAATGCTCTTTGTCGTCCAAAACCCAAAAATCCGACGTCACCTTCGCGACCTTCGCGGCTTCGCGTGAGGTCAAATCCTCATCTTCACGCGTGGTCATCGACGTTGCATTTCACGCATCGGAATCTTCAAAATAAAGTGACACGATGCAGTAGGCTGCATGCGTGAAAACCCATATGTTGGAGCAGGTGGGGTGCAGGGATGGACTGAACAGAGATATTTCCCGGGCTCGCCCCAGGCAGTGAGTGGATCGTGGTGGGAATACCTTGGGGCCCGGGAGAGAGGCTCCCCCATTGGCGTGAACCCAACCATGGGTGCACTGCGTTCCGGGTTGGCTATCGGCGGGGTTCAAACCCTGTTGAACCCGCATGTCAGTTCTGGTGATCGTTCCCACCCACCTCAGCGTGGGTGGTGAACGCGGAGTATCCCCCGGCTCACCCAGGCAGTGGACCGTGGTGGGAATCGCCCTGGGGGTGGGGGC
>NZ_DAQR01000075.1:3389-15543 GCF_002502935.1 Methanoculleus sp. UBA413 | reverse complement strand
GATCCCAGCAGCGCCACGCCCCCGAGCGCCTGGCCGTTTATGATCTCGTCACGGTAGACCGGGTGGGAGAGAAGGCTTTTGAGCGACCGGGACTCCTTCTCCCCGGAGACCAGGTCGAACCCGACGGCGATGGCGAGGAGGCTCCCGTAGGAGATCAGCACGAGAAACATCGAGGAGTAAACGCCCTCAACCGGCGGTTTTGCGGGCATCGTCATCCGCCCCGGTTCGTCGAACCGGTCGTCCATCGTCGCCAGTTCCTGGGCATACCTATCCAGTTCTCTCTCGTAGCTCCCGACCCCGCTGTACGTTCCCGCCAGGGCGATGGCGAGGAACAGGGCGAGAATCACCAGGAATCGCCAGCCCGTGACCTGGTCGGCAAACTCTTTTTTGGCCACAATGAAGACCCGTTCCGCCGTCATGCGATCCCCTGGAGAGTCCGACTCTCCCCGCCGGAGACCCGGTCCGGCGCGTGCATTACGCGTGGCGTGTCCGGTTCTCTTTCCGGAACCTGGGTGTCGATCGCACAAAAACCGACCGGTATCCCGGGCAGAGGGTACGTTTCGCAAAAGAAGTCTACTGGCATATCTCCATTTCCTCCGTATAAAGTCTTACTTGCCGGGTCAGAGCGCCGCAGGACCGCGAACGGCCACCACTCACCGCTACTCTCCGGACATCGGTCACCCCGATGTCCGTTCGGCACGATCGGGTTGGCCTGGATGCCCCGTTCAGGCGTCACCATTCTGAGATTGGGCCTCGACGTGCGGATCAATGTTGTGGTCATCCAGATCAATATCGTGATAGTAGGCGTAGGTGCTTTTGCACCGGTCTCCGCGTCCCGGAGACGCTCACGGCGATACCCGCCCAGGCTTGCGCATGCTGCGACCGAGACGAGCGGCGGGATCGTCAGCGAGAATCGGCTCCGGGTGAGAGAGGCGATGATCGTACCTGACATACCGCACCGTTCGGGACGTGGGTTCGGCTGCCGGATCTTGTAACGCTTGATGAGAGCTCAACCTCTCTCTATAAACGATTTCTGTCACGATCGTCTACATGTCAGGGCGTTTCGGTCCATTTCGTTCCGGATCCAACCCTGGCCAACCGAAAAAGAGGGTCGGGCTCCTGCAGGTAGCTCACCCGATACCGACCGCCATCACAACCCTTATGTTTAGGTCAAGCCAAACTAACTAGTATCAACCATGTCGGCAAGAGTTGAGCATCTGGTCGAAGCATTTGGTCGCCTGATGGTCATCAAGAACGAATGCTCTTCTGAGATCTTCTCCGAATGCGGACTCACGGATTTGACGGTGACGCAGATCGCCTACTTAAAGGCCATCGACGAGCACCACGACGTGACGTTCAGCAGGCTTGCCGAGATCACGAGAACCTCAAAACCCACCGTCACGGAGATGGTTAATCGGTTCGTCAGGATGGAGTGCGCGTACCGGCAGAAGTGCCCCGACGACGGGAGGGTCACCTACATCCGCCTGACCGAGAGGGGGCGGATGATAGCAAACGCCGAGCAGAACGCGCTCCACCGGATGATCGAGAGGATAGTACGGGCGCTCGACGAGAACGAAGTGGATCTCCTCCTTGAGATCCTCAAGAAGGTCGGGTAATTTTTTTGGCCGACAACAAAGTTAGGTAAATTCGAACTAAATGATTGGAGTCACCATGCACTCACCACAACCTGATACCAGCGAGACTGTCGTCATACCGCTCTTCGAGACCGTGATCTACCCGGAGACCCGGACGAAGCTCCAGGTCGAGACGGCCGTCGGAGAGGCGTTGATTGCTGCCATGAAGAACGACGGGTCGGTATCCGCGGTCGGGCTGACCGCAAAGTGCGGCGGAGAGCCTTCGGAGAATCCGGCCGGTGCGCTCTATACGACCGGAACCCTCCTCGAGATAGCGCACATACAGCCCGCAGACGACGGCTACCTGGTCTTTGCGCATGCAACCTGCCGGGTGAAGGCCGTAACGCTCTCGGAGAAAGGCGGGCTGTTCTATGCCGTCCATGAACCGCTCCCTGACGTACCGGACCTCGACGAGGATGCCCGGGCGGAGATGCTCGCGGGCGTCAAAGCGGCCGTCCACGAGCTCAGCGGCAACTTCCAGGGATCTGAGCAGTTCACCCGCTCCGTCGACAAGATGGAGTCCGTCGACCAGATCATGGGGTTTGTTCTGCCCTTCCTGCCGGTGGGCGTCGGAGAGAAACAGCCTCTCCTCGAGACGGTCTCCGTCCGGGAACGCTACACCGCGTTCCTCCGGCTCCTGGTGAACGTAAACGAGAGCATCAACCTCCGGATTGAGGTGGCCAGGAAGGCTTCTGAGAAGGTCGGGAAGGCGAACCGGGAGGCGATGCTCCGCGAGCAGCTTCGGGTGATCCAGGAGGAGCTCAACGGGGGCGAGGGCTCGTCCGGCGAGGAAGGCTACCGGGAGCGGATCGAGCGCTCGACGATGCCCGACGAGGTGCGCAAGAAGGCGTTTGCCGAACTCAAGAAACTTGAGATGGGCGGGAGCCAGCACCACGAGAGCCAGGGGATCAGAAACTACCTCGACCTCCTCCTCGACCTCCCCTGGACGGTCGAGGAGAAGAAGGAGATCGATATCGAGGAGGCCCGCCGCGTGCTTGAGAGCAACCACAACGGCCTCGAGAAGGTCAAGGAGCGGATCATCCAGCACCTGGCGGTCATGAAACTCAAAGAGGAGAAGCAGGGCTCGATCCTCCTCCTCGCAGGCCCGCCCGGTACCGGGAAGACGAGCCTCGGCAAAAGCATCGCGGACGCCCTGGGCCGGAAGTACGTCCGGATCAGCCTCGGCGGCGTCAGGGACGAGGCGGAGATCCGGGGGCACCGGCGAACCTACGTCGGGTCTCTCCCCGGCCGGATCATCCAGGGGATGAAGAAGGCCGGGACGAAGAACCCGGTCTTCATCCTCGACGAGGTCGATAAGCTCGCTGTCTCGCACCTGGGAGACCCGGCAAGCGCCCTCCTCGAGGTCCTCGACCCCGAGCAGAACAGCACGTTCTCGGACCACTACCTGGAAGTCCCCTACGACCTCTCCGACGTGCTCTTCATCGCGACCGCGAACTCGCTTGCAACCATCCCGGCACCGCTCCTCGACCGGATGGAGTTGATCGAGATCTCGGGCTACACAAAGAACGAGAAGTTCGCCATCGCAAAAGACCACCTGCTGCCGGAGATCCTCGAGGAGCACGGCCTCGATGCGGATACACTCAAGGTCGAGGACGACGCCCTCGTGACGATCATCGAGCGGTACACCCGGGAAGCGGGCGTCCGGGCGCTCAAGAAACAGCTCGCCCGGATCGCGCGGTTCGTCTCCACGAAGATCGTCTCGGGGACCGCTGACCTGCCCTATACGGTGACGGCGGAGATGCTCCCGGAGATCCTCGGAAAAGAGATGGTCCGGCAGGACGTGGCCCGGAAAGAGAACCCGCCCGGCGTCGTCACAGGACTTGCCTGGACGCCGGTCGGCGGGGATATCCTTTTTGTCGAGGGTACGTTCATGCCCGGCAAGGGGAGACTCACGCTGACCGGCCAGCTCGGGGACGTGATGAAGGAGTCTGCACAGATATCGCTCAGCCTGATCCGCTCAAGGCTGCCCCTCACTGCGTCCGGGTTCGACTTCTTCGCAAGCGACATCCACATCCACGTGCCGTCGGGGGCGACCCCGAAGGACGGGCCTTCGGCGGGGGTGACGCTCTTTACGACTCTTGCCTCCCTTGTCACGGGAAGAGCGGTCGACCCGACGATCGCGATGACCGGGGAGGTGACGCTCTCCGGCGCCGTGCTGCCGGTGGGGGGCATCAAGGAGAAGGTTCTTGCGGCGCACCGGGCCGGGATCAGGAAGGTCATCCTCCCGCGGGAGAACGAGCGGGACCTCGCGGACGTGCCCGAAGACGTGCGGCGCGAACTTACGTTCGTGACTGTGGATACTGTCGACGACGTCCTGCGCGAGGCGCTCGGGGTAGCGCTCCACGGGCCTGTCGTGCCGTATTCGGAGAGGAGGTGCGTGCCTGCGCACGACCTCTAGCGCCCCTCTCCTCACGTTCTCCTGATTTTTCTGGCGGTTCCCTGCACGGGTTACTCCCGCCGTTCGGCGCGCCTCCCGTTCCGGGGTTTGTACAGGAGGTTTCTGGTCTGGGAGTGATCGGAGGGGCCCGACATATAGACGCGTGTCACAGAGATCGCTTATAGGAGGAGGTCGACCTCTCCCACGTGGAAAACCCGGGTGCACCTGTCCCGGGAGATGCACCAGAGGAAAAAGAATGAAGCAATCTCACGTGGGAGGCATCGCCCTCCTGGTATGCCTGATCGTTGTAGTGGCGATCGCTCTGGGTTCAGGCGCTCAGGATGGCACGGGGTCCCCGGGCGCGGATGACAGCACCCCGCCCCTGGTCATCGGCGACGCCATGACCGTGCTCGTCGCGGGCGCCGCGTCGCTCTCCGATCTCGCGGCCGTCGGGATCCCGGCACCGGAAGAACTGCAGATCCCGAAGGGCATCAAGCGGTACGACGTTGTGACGTTCGACCACGCTGCCCTCTCGCGAGAGATCCGGGATGGACTCCCGCTTTCTATCCATGGTACGGCGTATCGGGCCGAACAGCACGGGATGAACTTCGAACAGATCGATGACGGTATCAACACCTACGAAGGGATGATCGTCGGCGTTGACGAAAGCGATATCCTCCTGACGACCGGGAACAACGCCCTCGTCGGGAGCATAGTCTTCGGCAACGAGACGTTCTGGATTATCCCGGTCGAGCCCCGTGCGCGTGCCGAGCAGTCGGCGTCCCCGTTGCACGTCATATACAGTTCAAAGGATGTGCCCGCGGGGCCCCTTGTTCCGATAGATTAGGAGCCCGCAAAATATTCCGGTGTGGTGATCGTATGGAGTCTAGGAACAACAAACATCTGATTGCCGTAGGGATTCTCGCGTTCATCGGCGTCGTCCTCCTCGTCGCGACGGTTGTAGTTGTGTTTACCGCCTTCGTTACCCTGAGCACGGGAATCGACGGTCTTCCGCAGGAGCTGACTGTGCAGGTGGTCGGGGAAGAGGATCTGCAGAATGTCTCCGTCATCCACCAGACCGATCAGGATTTGAAGCAGCACCCTGCGCTCCTCCTCGCGGCTGTGGTTACAGCGCCGGAGCGTGTCCCATGATCTACGGGTCCGGCATGAGATCGCACCCGCAACTGATGGTGACGAGATGAAACAAACCCCTCTCCTCCTGGTTACGCTGATCCTGCTGGTGTTCGGGGCCGGTTGCACCGATTCCGTGGAGGTTAACGCATCGGAGAACACCACGCCTGCCCCGGTCCTCTACTACGAGCAGGAGAACACCTCCATCACCCTCAACCTCTCGGAGGTCACCGTGGACGTTCCCGGAAATTTCACCGCCAACGTCACGATGGTGCTCGAAACCCTTCTGGCCGACCAGCGGGCCGGGATTCTGCTTGAGAACGGGTGGAACATTACCTCGGTTCGGATGGCCTCGAATGAGGATGACCCGAACCGGGCGTATGTCGAAGTGGAGTTCAGGCACGATGGACTGTCGTTCTTCATCGGGGTCGACGAAACGGCCCGCCGGACGCTCGACGGGCGTTGCGGGGCAGAGTGGTGGCTCTCGACACCCGTATCGGGGCCTCTGCCCGAGGGCTACCATCAGGCAACGGATAAGAGTACAAAAACTTACCACGTCTTCGACGAGCGGAACAAGAGGGTAGCCATGATCTACAACGATACGACGATCTTCTATCTTTACCCGTCGTACTCGATAATCAACATGGAGGGAATACTTGGCTGATCTCACCCTGGCTCGTTTTCCGGTGGTTTTGGAGCAGCAGGTGTCCGTAGGTTCTCAGGAGAGCCGGCCCCCCCGACCGCGCTCGGCCCTGACCCCCTAAACCCTCCTCGCGATCGTCTCGATCGCCTCGATCAGCGTCTTCTGGTGCGGCTTGATGATCGCCACCGGACAGTCGACGATCTTCTCTACGATCGGTGCAAGGATGGGGGCGCAGATGATCCCGAGCGCCCCCTCCTTGTCGGCCCGTACTGCGGCGATGATGCACTCCTCAAGGGAGTCAGCTGAGTAGCCCCGGATCCGGTATTTCCGGTTCCCGACCGTGATGTCGCGGTTGTCGAGTTCGTCGAGCAGGAACCGCGCTGCGATCGCGGCGATGAAACTCTTCTCCCTGGGTTCGAGGGCGTTGACGATCTTCCGGACGGTGGAGAGCCGGGGATCGGTCTTCCCTGACGTGAGTTTGTAGAGGGTGGCGGGCGGGATCCCTGCCAGGTCTGCAAGTTCCCGGGCGGTCATATCCTGGCGGTCCAGTTCTTCCTGGAGCGCCTCGGCAAACTCGGTCTCAAAGATCCTTCGTGACAGCATCACTCTATTGTAGTAGATTATTTGAGATATAATTTTCCTCGTATGGTCACATTTTATGGACACAAGGCAAATCTTATCAAGGCCCGCGACAATTCTCCCCTTATGAACCCCACACCCATCCGGGAGATCACGATCCTCCCCGGCCGGAGCAGGAGCGGCGAGCCGGAGAGGTTCGAGGCGATCACCATCCGCCCGGGCGACACGATATCCATCGTCGGCCCCACCGGCTCGGGGAAGAGCGCCTTCATCAACGACATCGAGGTCTTCGCCCAAAACGACACCGCCACGGGACGGACGGTCCTCGTCAACGGCGCATACCCACCCGAGGAGTTCGTCCGCGACCCGGCGCACAAACCTGTCGCCCTGATCACCCAGAACACCCAATGCCTTGCCGACCTCACGGTTGAGGAGTTCCTTGTGATGCACGTCCGGTCCCGGAAGATCGAGGACGAGGAGATCGTCAGCCGGACGATCGACCTCGCAAACGAGTTTACGGGTGAGGCAATCCGGCCCGATGCCCGGATGACCGCGCTCTCGGGCGGCCAGACCAGGTCGCTCCTGGTGGCCGATGCCGTCCTGATCGCGGCTGCCCCGGTCCTCCTCCTCGACGAGGTGGAGAACGCCGGGATCTTCAAGGAGCGGGTGATCGAGGTCCTCCGGGCCGGGGGGAAGGCGGTCATCTTCGTCACGCACGACCCCCTCGTCTCCCTCCTCTCAGCCCGGCGGATCGTCATGCGGGACGGGGCGGTCGAGCGGGTCATCGAGCCTGACGGCCGTGAGAACGCCGCCCTCAGGGAGGCCCGCCGCCTCGACGGCATCCTCCGGCAGATGCGGGAAGAGATCAGGGCCGGAAACCTGATCACAGGGTCAGTCGGAGCATGAGGCTCGTCGTCATCGCCGGACCCCCCTCCGCCGGGAAGACCGCCGTCGTGCGGCAGACCATCCGTGCCCTCCAGGACCGGCACCGGATCGCCTACCTGAAGATCGACGTCGTCCGGGCGTTCGAGGACGAGGAACTCGCGGCCGAGTTCGGGATCCCGGCACGGAAGGTCTACTCAGGCGACCTCTGCCCTGACCATGCCGGGGTGATGGTGATGCGGGACGCCATCGCCTGGGCCGGGGAGGAGGGCGCCGATCTCCTCCTGGTCGAGAGCGCCGGGCTCTGCCTCCGCTGCTCCCCCTACACGACGCAGGGGCTCGGAGTCGCCGTCCTCTCCGCAATATCGGGGACGAACACGCCCCTGAAGATGGCTGCGATGCTCGCGCTTGCCGACATCGCGGTCGTGACCAGGATCGACCTCGTCTCCCAGGCCGAGAAGGAGGTCTTCCGGGAGCGGATCCGGGAGGTGAACCCGCGCCTCGATATCGTGGAGACGAATGCTCTCCAGGGGACCGGGATGCGCTACCTCCTCAGGGCCATCGAGGACTGCCCTGCGATAACCGACCCGGACGCCATCGTGCTCCGGGGTGCGCCGCCGCTCGGGGTCTGCACCATCTGCATCGGGAAGACCGAGATCGGGTGGCAGCACCACTTCGGGGTCATCCGGAGACTCGAGGGCGCCGACTACCTCTACCGGGGTGACTGACCCTATGGCATGGAGACCGCCCGGGAAGGACTGCGGGGCCTGCGGGGCCCCGACCTGTGAGGCCTTCCTTGCCCTGGTCAGGCGGGGGGAGAAGGACCTCCGTGACTGCGTCTTCTACCCTACCGGGACCGCACCCTCCCGGTTCGAGGGCGAGACCCTCCATTCCGGCCGGGACGTCCTCGGTGTGGAGTATGACTTCATCCTTGAGCCCCTGCCCGGCGAGGTCTCGGCCCGGAAGATCATCCTCCCCTTCCGCCCCGACCTCGTGGAGAAGTGGAAGATTGTGCCCGGGGATATCGTCGTCGGGAGACCGGCCGGTGCGGGCTGCCCGGTCCAGCACGTCCTCTCGGTCCTCCATGCAAGCCCGGTGAGCGGTCTTCTCACCTGTCTGGTCGTCGGCCCCGAGGCCTCCCGGGGCGGAGGATTTAAGGATATTGAGGCATACCACATCGTCGGTTTTGAGGGGATTTGCCGGCCGGTGCGGCGCGAACCCACCTTCGGGATGCGCCAGCGGTTCCTGCCCGGCTACTGCATGATGAACCTTGCACATACGGGTGTCGTGAACATGGTGCTTGCAAAGTCCGCGGGTCTCCATGTGCGGGTGGAGGATATCAGACTATGAAGACGGTTGCAGAGATCGATGAGAAGATCAGGAATGGTTCGGCGGTCGTCTACACTGCCGCTGAGTTCAAGCGCCTCATCCGCGAGGGTGCGGAGGTCTCGGCCGCGGACGTGGATGTGGTCACCACCGGAACCTGCGGGGTGATGTCGGGGACCGCGGCGATCCTTTCGGTGCCGGTCGCGGAACCGGGGGCCTTCGAACGGGCGGAGCGGGCCTGGGTAAACGGGGTTCCCTGCATGCCCGGCCCCTGCCCGAACGAGCGGCTCGGGCTCCTCGACCTGATCGTCTCCGGGACCGCTCACGCCGGGGCGGGGTACGGGGGCGGACACCTCTTCCGCGATATCGTCGAGGGACGCGGGATCGAGGTGGTCGTGGAGGCCGCCGACCGCTCGGTCGAGGCACGGGTGACGCTCGACGACTTCTCCTACGCCCGGCTCTTCACCACCCGGAGCGCCTACCGGAACTACACCGCCTACGTAAACACCCAGCCGACCCGGGTGAAGACGATCTTCTCCCTTGAGGGGCTGCAGGGGCCCTGCCGGGAGGTCTCGGTCAGCGGGTGCGGCGAGATCAACCCCCTCCAGAACGACCCGCTCGGGCTCGCGGTCAGTGCCGGGACGCCGGTCCTCCTGAACGGCTCCGTCGGTATGGTGACCGGCGAAGGGACCCGGAGTACCCCCGAGCGCCCCAACCTCACGGTCATCGCCGACATGGCCGGGATGCAGCCCCGCTACATGGGCGGGTTTAGGACTTCCGCAGGGCCGGAGTGCATCACGAGCCTCGGTGTCGCCATCCCGGTCCTCGACGACCGGCAGGTTGCGGGGCTCCGTGTCCTCGACGAGGAGATCCCCCTCCCGGTCGCCGATATCAACACCCGGGCCATCCTCGGGGAGGCGACCTACGCCGACATCTGGCAGCGGCCCGACCGTGAGGTGACCTACCACCCCGAGTGGTGCGAGGAGTGCTCGACCTGTGTTGTGGCTGCCGTCTGCCCTACGGGTGCGTTCTCCCGCGAGACCGGTATCGACCGCGACCGCTGTCTTGCCTGCACCGCCTGTCTTGCCGCCTGCCCGAACGACGCCCTCGAGGCCGGCGAGGGCTCGCTCCGGGTTCGGGGACGCAAGGTCCCGATCACGCTGCGCCAGTCGGGCCGGACGCTTGCCGAAGACCTCTGCCGGGATTTAAAAGAGCGGATCCTCGATCGCCGGTTCACCTTCACCGGGGGTGGGATGCGGTGACTGAGAAGTACCTCCTCCGGTGTCCGGGGTGCGGCCGGTCCTTTCCCGACCGCTACACCCTCAACTGCCCGTCGGGGTGCGACACCCTGCTCAGGACCGTCTACGCCGAGCGCCGGCTCACCCTCCGGAGCCTCCCCGGAATCTTCCGCTACAAGGACTGGCTCCCAATCGAGGGCCACCTCCGGGTCGATGCCGGCCCGGTCTCCTATGAGAGCGAGCGTCTCGCCCGGGAACTCGGACTTCTCCACCTCACCATCACCTTCTCCGGCTACTGGCCCGAGCGGGGTGCGGGGATGGAGACCTGCTCCTTCAAGGAACTCGAAGCCCAGCCGACGGCCCTGCGCCTCAGGGAGAAGGGGGCCGGGGGGGTCATCCAGGTCTCGTCGGCGGGGAACACCGGCCGGGCGTTCTGCCAGGTCTCAGGCCTGACCGGGGCCCCGGTCGTGGTGGTGGTCCCGACGGCCGCTGCCGGGCGGCTCTGGACGACCGTCCCGGCAGAGAACGTCTGCCTCATCATGGTGGACGGGGACTACTCTGACTCTATAGCCTTCGGGCGGGAGGTCTGCTCCCTCCCGGGAATTGTCCCCGAGGGTGGGGCGAAGAACGTCGCCCGCCGTGACGGGATGGGGACGGTGATGCTCGATGGGACGCTTTCCGCCGGGAGACTCCCCGACTACTACTTCCAGGCGGTCGGAAGCGGGACCGGGGGGATCGCCGCCTGGGAGGCCGCGGAGCGGCTCGTCGCCGACGGCCGGTTCGGCCCCCGCCTCCCGGAACTCCACCTCTCCCAGAACCTCCCCTTCGTCCCGATGGTCCGGGCCTGGGAGGCGGGGAGGAGGACGATCGTGGCCGAAGATATGCCCGACGCTGAAGCCTCGATCGCCCGGGTCTATGCCGACGTCCTCACGAACCGCCACCCGCCCTGGGAGGTCCGGGGCGGGGTCAGGGACGCATTTCTGGCCTCGGGCGGGAGGATGTACGCGGTCGGAAACGAGGATGCCCGAGACGCCGGGAGGCTTTTTGCCGAGACCGAGGAGATCGACCTCGACCCGGCCGCCGCGGTCGCGGTCGCGTCGCTCGCCCGGGCGGTGGAGGAGGACCTCATCGACCCGGGGAAGCACATACTCCTGAACGTGACCGGCGGCGGCTACGAGCGTGCGGCGGAAGACCTCGACCGCTATCCGGTCGAGCCCTTCCTCAGCGTCGCGGCCGGGACGACCCTCGACGGGGACCTCAGGGACGAGATCCAGGCCTGGCTTGCGGAGCAGGGGGTGGCGGCATATGCGTGAAGGATGTGTCCTCGACCGCCTCGCTGCCCTCGGGGTCGATACCGTGGCGATGCTCCCCTGCGACCGGACCCGGGACCTCTGCGCCCTCATCCCGGAGCGGTTCCGTGCGGTGAACCTCACCCGGGAGGAGGACGGCGTCGGGATCTGTGCCGGGCTCGCGATGGCGGGGGCACGATCGGTGCTGCATATGCAGAGTTCGGGGCTCGGGAACTCCTTAAATGCCATCATGTCGCTCACCGTCACCTTCGGCCTCCCCCTCCCCATCCTCGCGAGCTGGCGGGGGGTCTACCGGGAGGCGATCCCGGCCCAGGTGCCGTTCAACCGTGCGGTCCCGGAGGTGCTCGCGGCGCTCGGGATCCCCTTCACGATCATCCGCGATCCCGGGGATGAGGAATTGATCGACGCGGTCGTCCGCGACGCCTACGACGCCATGCGGCCGCACGTGGGGCTGATCCTCCCCTCGTTCTGGGAAGGGGAGGAGGAGGCCTGCCTGCCGGAGCGGGTGTTTCCGAGCCGGGCCCGGGAGTCGGTGGTGGACTACCGCCGGACCTTCCGCGACCCGGTGATGACCAGGAACGACGCAATCGGCGTGATCGCTGCTGCCCTCGACGGCGAGGCGGTGGTCGCAAACATCGGGGTCCCCTCAAAGGAGCTCTACGCGGCGAACGACCGGGACCTCAACTTCTACATGCTCGGGAGTTACACTCAGGCGACGCCGATCGGGCTCGGCCTCGGGCTTGCGACGGATAGAGACGTGGTCGTCCTCGACGGCGACGGGAGCCTGCTCGGAACCGCCGTCCTCCCGGTCGTGGCGGCACAGGCCCCGGAGAACCTCACGATCGTCTGCCTGGACAACGGGGCCTTCGGGAGCACGGGAAACCAGCCTACCCCGGCCTCCGGGCTGGTGGATATGGAACTCCTCGCCCGTGCCGCCGGTATCCGGAAGACGTGCAAGGTGCAGGATGAGCGGGAACTCGAAGAGGTCTGGGAGAGCCGGGAGCGGGGACCGA
>NZ_DAQR01000075.1:806-3110 GCF_002502935.1 Methanoculleus sp. UBA413 | reverse complement strand
GAGATCCGGGAGCGGTTCGTGCGGGCGCTTGGGAGGTAGGTATCCGGCTCGTTCCTGTGGCGGAGCAAGTACATCCTCTTTTTCCCGCTGGTCATATTGAGTGGCGGAACATTTCCCGTATCCAGTTCCTCATCGCATCCCTTGAGGGTTGCCAGCCGGAAACGGTTGCACACACCGTCGCAAGAAGAATGTTCTCCTGTGCTTTTACCTCAGGAGGAGGATTTGTTTTCGGCAGTTTTGATAACAGTCCTGGAACGTGTAAAGGAATAGGACAGAATTTATAAGTGGAGTTCTGTACAAGTCATTGTGGGGGCGCCTCGATGAGGCATCCGCAATAGTTTGTGGGGTTCCCCCATCTGGAGGAAGATAAAGCATGAATGTTAGTGGTCGGGGACGGTTGATCTGTGTTGTCCTGCTGCTCTTCATCCTCACTGGCGGCGGCATGGCGCATGCAGCCGCTCAGCCGGGTGAAGACGTGCGGATCGACCCGACAAACGGTGAGGCATTGTCAGCTGATACAGAGAATGCCCGACAAACTGCGCTCCAAGAACCCGAAGATACGGTGGCGTATCAGGGATCCGAAAGCGCATTCAGTGTATTCTATAATCCTGTGCTTCTGGGGATTGCTCTGGGGGCCGTGATCGTGCTCTCGGTGGGATACTATCTCATCCGAACGCATCGCAGGAAGGATGCGCCGTAATGCGGCGGGGTTCGCAGATTCTATCTCTTCGAGTGACGAACTGAAGATGCTTTCTGGAGTTCCGGTTTGGGACAGTGTTCGGTTTACGGTAACGGTTTCATAATGGGTGGATGAAGCATGCGGCAAAAGGTATCGATGGACTTTATTTTAACGGGATTGTTTGCCGTGATGCTCTTCCTCTTACTCTTCTATCACTCCATTAAGGAGTTTTATCCGGAGTTCGATCCCTTCCTCATGATCTTTGGCCAGGTTGTCGGTCTTGTTCTCGCGATACTCCTTATATTCTGTTTCGCTGGCCTGGCTCTGCTGGTCATTCGGCGCTTGTACCGCCGTTTGTACCACCGTTAGCGGATCATTCGGTCGATGTCTGGTTGTTCCCGGAATGGAGGGGAGTTGCAGGTTAAGTGGAGATACACGTGACCTTGCTTGGTCAAGCAACTTTATTGCTGATGCGGATATTCGCCACGACGAGATAGATCGAACGCGGTATCCGTTTGGGGTCATACTTTGTGGTGATGACGGTCGTAATCCAGATGGGCAGATTCGTTTCGGGATACCCAACCCTGTGCCCGGGCTCTGGAAATTTAAGGTCTGCGGAGAGGATGTGACCGGGATTCAATCGAATGCATTTAACTATTTTCCGAAACTAAACATTTTTATTGCCACTAGTTTTATGTAACTCCATGGCTCCAGGGTCATGGATTGCCAGAATTGCTCTGATCGTCTTCTGCATCCTGCTACTGCCGTCTGCCGTGTGCGCCACTCCCATTCAGCCAGTTCATGGCCCATACCCAGAGCAGTTACCTTCAGATTCAACTCCGCTATACATCTGGAACGTACCCCTGAGCATCCTTATCCTCGAATTCGTGTGCGTATCCGCCCCGGCGCTCTTCATCCCGATGCAACTCCTCTTCTCGCTCTCCGTATGGCTGCGCCTCGGCCAGAAAAGAGTCACGTACCGGAACGTCCTGGAGAACGAAAACCGAAATGCGGTGTATATGTGCATACAGGAGAACCCTGGAATCCATATGCACGCTCTCTCCCGGGTGCTCGGTATGAACATCGGGACCGCCAGATACCACGTGGAAGTGTTATGCGGGGTGGGTAAGGTTTCTCCAGAGCAGAACTCCGGGGGAGTGAGTTATTTTGTCAATGCAGATCCTTTCTCCGACCTGGAGAGGAAGATCGCCGGATATCTCCATGATCACCAGAAGAGCCGGATATTACGCTTTGTCCTGCAGCACCCGGGATGCACGAGAAAGGATATCGCGTTCAGGCTCATCATGTCGGGCCCGAATGTCACCTGCCATATGAAGTCGTTGATCAGGGATGGCATCATCCGAAGCGAGAGGGACGGGCGAAATATGCGATATTATCTCTGCCCGGACGCGGATGAGTATCTAGAGGATCATGAACCGTGGAATTCCTGCGCACACCCTGAGGCAGGGAAGCAGGCACCTTACGCTGCCGTGAAACTCCGGGGATCCAGGGATTCGGGATGATCTCTCCCAAAATTGGAACCGGCCGGATTGAGCATCCGCATCATGCATAAATGACCGTATCGGCCAGGGCGATATCTTGTTCGGTGAAGAGGATGAGACGAT
>NZ_DAQR01000075.1:0-561 GCF_002502935.1 Methanoculleus sp. UBA413 | reverse complement strand
GAACGCCGCTTCTTTCAGGGGACGGAGCGAGCCTTCCGAGAGGACGCAGAGGTCGCCGTGGGTTTCGTTATATCTTCGCTCTTTCTCATGTTTGAGTGTCTGAAGCGTTAGATTGCATTCTCCCCGGGTGAGGTCGGCAAAATTGATCAGGGTTGCTTCGCGGAAGATGGCGAGGGGATGCGCTCCCTGCAGGGGAAACTCGAGTACCTGGTCTTTATAGAGCACATTGCCGCTTGGATAGGCGTATACTGTGTAAAAATGCTGCTCTCCGTTCACATCCCCGGTGTAGTACGCCTGGGTGCACTGCACCGCCCCGTCCTTATCGACGAACTGATTCAATTGAATGAGTATGGCCGACTCGTTCGCGAACCCCTGTTCATGCAGCAGGGCGTCCCAGAGGTTCACGAGATCGGGCTGACGCTCCCCGGGGTCGATCCTCATCGCTCCCGTGGCGATCTCGGGCTTTTCGGGCGTGTAGAAGTAGTGCACGAAGACGAGGCAGATGAGGATTGCCCAGACGATGAGCGGGATCTTTTTCATTATTGGACCTCCGGACCAGGA
>NZ_DAQR01000074.1:655-6356 GCF_002502935.1 Methanoculleus sp. UBA413 | reverse complement strand
TCAGAGATACCGGTTCCTCCGGAGCCACTCCACCTGAGGCCTCGTGTAGCGGTATATGATATCGCACTTCTCGTCCTGGAAACTCCAGGGAACGACGATCAGGATATCCCCTTCCCGGATCCAGACCTTCTTCTTGATCTTGCCTTTGATCCGCCCGATGCGGGTCACCCCGTCGAAACAGCGGATCCTGATGTGGTTTGCACCAAGCATCAGTTCAGCGCTGCCAAACATCTCCCGGTTCCTCTTGTTCGGCAGGCGCACGCGGATGATCTCCTCTCCCCCGTCCCCTCCTTTGGGTTCGGGTTTGCGCTTTGTAGGCTCAGTCAGTTCATCAACCCCATCGTCCAGAGTATGTGGTTCTTTCGTGCGTCCTATTTATACAACTTCTAGCTTATCAAGTATTCTCCCGGGGTGCGGGCCCGGCCGCAAAGGCCGGCAGCCCTGCCCCCATTGGCCACGGTGCCGCCCGGAAGGAGCGGGGATGGAATCAACCCCATCGTCGGGAACCCCACCACCGCAGGCGTTAGATATATTGCCAGAATTATACTACCATACAAATATACTCATGGCATGCCCGGACCCGTCACGCGGAGTCTACCTCACCTACCTCATCCAGGCGCTTATCCTCCTCTCCGTAGCCTACAGCCTCACGGCAGGCGAGTACTTCCTCGGCTTTTCGGCGGGCATCGCCTTCCTCCTGACGCTGGTCCCCTCCCTCATGACGAGGAACATGCGCCTCTGCCTGCCCTGGGAGGTCAACCTCTTCATCGCCGTCTCCCTCTACCTCCACGTCATGGGGCACGTCGGGGGCTACTACGTCCTCTTTGCGCCTTACTACGACAAACTGACCCACCTCGTCTCCTCAGTCACCGTTGCCCTCCTCGCCTTCTTTGCAGCGGTCCTCGCCGAGCACCAGGGGGATATTCGGCTGACCAGAGCGGCGATCGTCATCTTCATCCTGACGTTCACGCTGGCAGCCGGAGCGGCATGGGAGATCTACGAGTTCACCTTCGACCAACTCCTCGGCACAGACCTCCAGCACGGGAACACCGACACCATGGTCGACCTCATCGTCGATCTCATTGGTGCAGCGATCGTGGCAGCCTTTGCCGCCATAGCCCTCGCAAGGGTGGAGAGGGTGCAGTTTATCCGGCTCTTCGCCGATCCCTCCTCAAGCCGTGGATCAGGTGATTTCACGGACGATCGAACCGATCCGGTGGAGGAGCGCTGATTCACTCAATCCCGGCGGTTGCCGACCCACCGGACCCTATTTATATTCAAGGCGGTGAATAAATATCGTGCTCCCTAAGGTTCCTTCCACAAAATACCTGGCCCTCTTCATGCTCATCCTGCTCCCCTCCATGACCGGCTACATGGCCTGGGAGGCAAGGACGGTTGATGTGACCGTCCTTGAGATCGACGGGGCACCCGAAGGCATCATCTATATCACCGACCCCCACGTCAGGGCGTCCAACATCGACCACGTCCAGATGGTTATCAGGGAGGTCAACCGCTTAAACCCGTCCCTCGTCCTGATCGGCGGCGACTTTGCCACCGGCGATGAGACCGGCTTTGCCTCCCAGTCAGTCTGGCGCTCGCTTGACGCACCTGCCTACGCCGTGCTCGGGAACCACGACTACCGGGTGGGAACCGATGCCCCGACCGGCCTCGAGAGGATATTTGCCGTCCGCGCGTCTGCCGACGTCACCGCTGCCGGGTACGACCTCTCGGCCCTGAAGGACGGTTCCGCCGACACCGCGTTTGCCGACGGGCTCACCGCGACGCTGGAGGAGAACGGCGTGCACGTCCTCAGGAACGAGTACGCCCGGATCTCTGCCGGGGACGGAGAGGTTGTCATCGTCGGCGTCGACGACGGGTGGGCCGGGATGGCAGACCCACCGGACGTGCCGGCAACCGATGCGTTCACCGTCTACCTCATCCACGAGCCCTCCTGCAGGGCCGACTGGGACGCCGACCTCATCCTCGCCGGCCACACCCACGGCGGCCAGTTCCTCTTCCCGGTCATCGACCAGTTGAACGACCACGGCGTCGTCGAGCTTGCAGGGATGTTTGATACAAACGGAACGCCGACCTACGTCTCCCGGGGCGTCTGCAGCGCGAGCTTTGCCGGGGTGGACCTCCGGTTCAACTGCCGGCCCGAGATCGTTCTGATCAACCCGACCGAGGAGCAGCTCCAGGTTATCGGCGGGTCCACCTGAGTATCACGGTTCAAGGATGGCACGTGCCCGTCCGGCGATCAGCAGCACCTCCCGGAGGGGGATGCCCGCAGCGCGCGAGATGGCTGTAGCATCGCCGTAAGCGACCTGCTTTGCCGTGAGGAACCCTCCAGTGGCCAGCCGTGTAGCGATCGCGGGGTTTACCCCCGCAACGATGGTGACCGGGTAGGACTGCGTCTCCTGGATCATCGCCTTCAGGTTCTGCTCCTCCGGGTAGTCCCACCCGATATGCCCGATTCCGCGGCAGGTCGCGTAGCGTTTCGCGTGCTCCGAGAGTTTGGTATTGCAGACGATCAGGGCATTATCAATGGCGACGGTACACCTCCCGGACCGGAACCCCTCCTGGAGGTCCTCGACGATCGCCCGGGCGATCCGCCCTTCGTCAAGCCCGGTCATCCGGTGATAACTCCGGTGATGCTTCACCTCGACGAACGTGGTTACGCCGTCTTTCTGCGCGATGGCATCCACCTCGTGCTCCCCGCACCGCCCGGCAAGGACGCACCCGGTCTCCACCTGGTAGCCGTGCTCCCGGAGGAGGACCCGCACGAACTCCTCGAAGTCAGGTTTCGGGCGGATGAGGGCGAGGGCTCTTCTGAGGTTGGTCCGGTGCGCGACGGCGGGGCGGACGGCACTGGCCCGGGTGCGGATCATCCGGAAGACCGCGGCCGTCTTCACCCCATCCGGTACCGCCTCCTCGATCTCCGCGGCGATCCGGTCGGCATCCTCCGCCCCGAGGCCCATGTTCCTGAGCGTCCGCCGCACCTTCCCCCGGTCGAACGGCTGCAGGCTGCCGTCGGCCTTCGTGACGTACTTCATCAGGTAGGATCTCGGTGAGCCGGGTATGAAAAACGTTCGTTATCGTATCCCCACGTGATCGAGACGACGGGCGCCGACACCCCGGTGCCGCACCCTTATCTTCTCGCGGGGCCAACAGAGTTACAAGAGAATGGAAGCGTTACAACGCCCGGTTATCCTGATCCTCGGTGCAGGGGCGGTCGGCCTCTCCTTCGCCGGCAAGCTCGCCCGGGTTGCGACGGTCTATGCGGCATGCCGGCCGGTGCATGCCGGTGCCATCCGGGAGCGGGGTCTCGTGATGGAGGGGGTCTGGGGGACCGGCACCGTCGAAGAGGTAAACCCCATCACGGGGCCGGAGGAGGTTCCTGCCGGGGTTGACTATATTATCATCACTGCGAAGGGCACCGATACCCTGGCGATCTCTCGGGAGTATGCCGGGGTGATCCGGGGCCGGCCGGTGGCAAGCCTCCAGAACGGCATCGGAAACGAGGATATCATCGCCCGCTACACAGATACCGTCATCGGCGGGACCGTGACGACGAACTTCTCGGTGGTGGGACCGGGGCACGTCCGGGTGCTGAGCGAGAGCGCCCCCGCCTGCTTTGGGGTCTGGTCGGGGGACGGCGGCGAAGTGCTCGACCGGCTCATCGCCATCATCGGGTCGGCCGGCATCCCGGTCGAGGTGAGCCCTGATATCAGGGCCGGAAAGTGGACCAAGGCGCTCCTCAACATAGCGGTGAACCCGATATGCGCCATCCTCAGGGCCCCGGTCGGGGCGGCCGCCGACGCGGATATCCGCGAGATCGTCACCGCCCTCATCCGTGAGACCTTCGCTGTCGCCGGGGCAGAAGGGGTCCGGCTCCCCTGGGCGACCGCCGACGACTACCTCGCCCATCTCTTCGGGGTGCAGGTCCCGGACTTTGCCGCGGTCTACCCCTCCATGTACTACGACATCACGCTCGGCCGCCAGACCGAGATCGACCTCCTCAACGGCTACGTGGCACGCCTCGGGGAGCGCCACGGCATCCCGACACCGCAGAACCAGTGCATCGCCGGTCTCGTCCGCTACATCCAGGCGCACCCGGACGCACCGTGAGGGACTACACCCCGCTCAGTTTTTCCGCAAGTTTCCTGGCCGCTTCACGCGCCTTCGCCTCGGTCCTCCAGAGCCCCGTCCTGCCGACGGAAGTTCCTTCCCGGTCGTACAACACCACGTAGTAGCCGCCGTCCTGGCGGGCGAACCTGACCTCACCGACGATGCCGGGAGCATACTCATGCATGCCCTGAGGTTACGGGCGACGAGGATATGAGGTCTTCGGGTTCCGGCCCTGTCATGAATATATAGGATGAGCCTGGTATGTCGCACGGAGTGATGGTGATGGTTCTCATTGTCTACTACTCATGGCAGGGACATACTGAGAAGGTGGCGAGGGCACTCGCGGAGCGGGTCGGCGGCAGGCTTGCAAGGATTGAACCGGTTTCTGAGGTGGGGACGCTCAGGAAGGCCATGATGGCGACGTTTGGGATTCGGGCAGCGATCCGCCCGACAGAGACCGACCTTTCGGGCGTCAACTTCCTGATTGTCGCAACCCCGGTCTGGGCGCAAAAGGCTCCGCCTTATGTCAACGAGTATCTCTCCCGGGTCACGAACGCCTCTGGAAAACCCTTCTCGGTGCTCGTGGAGATGGGAAATTCCGGGGCGGAGAAGGTGGTCGCAATCGTGAGGAAGAGCCTTGAGGCGAAGGGGATGCGGTTCGTCTCATCCGCCACCACGCTCGAGAGCGACGTCGATGCCGGGAGATTTGACCGGACGGTTGAGGAGTTCGCCCGGACGATCGTGGAGGCCGCTGCGCCGGCGGCGTAAGGGGGGGCTCCCCCCATTGGCGTGAACGCAACCACGGGTGCACTGCGTTCCGGGTTGGCTATCGGGGAGGTTCAAGCTCGGTTACCCCCATGTCGGTTCTGATGATCCCGTCCCCACCCACCTCAGCATGGATGGAGAACGCGGAGTACCCCCCGGCTCACCCGGGCAGTGGACCGTGGTGGCTATCACCCCCGGGGTGGGGGCAGGGGAGGGGGCAAGCCCCCTCCCCGCAGGCGGCGGAACTCGCAGAACCCCCACTCCGCCCGGGGACGATGAACTCCCGGAGCGAACCGGTCGGGCTCTCACCGATTGCCCCCCGACAAGGATCAAGACCGTTTTCCGAGGCGGTGGACGATTGACCACAGACCGGTCAATAATACCCGAAACCGACGTTTGTCTCCTGAATTGGACGATATCCTCACGAGTCTCCATACCGAACGTTAGCGCGTATGGGGCTCCTCCTCACAACGTCAGCGGAATCCCGAGGAGGTGCAGCACCACCGTGATCAGCACGCCGAAGACCCCGCCGATGGCGCAGATAAGAACGGTGATCAGGTTGATCGGGATGTCGGGCCGCCCGACGATGCTCATCAGGTCGAGGAGATTGATGAGCCAGAGGAGGACCACACCCACGACGGCGTTGATGATGAGTGTGGTGACGCTTTTGACCACCGTATAGAGGACAAAGGCGATAACGACCACCAGGATCAGGGCAAGGAGCGCTGCAAGTAAGCTCATACAGCCCGTATGTTGCACCAGGTATTGAAACCTTCCCGGACACCTCTAGTGGACCGTTTCACCTTAT
>NZ_DAQR01000074.1:0-358 GCF_002502935.1 Methanoculleus sp. UBA413 | reverse complement strand
TTAGATGAAATGCTCCACTAGTAGAGCGTTGCATCTTATTTTGCGGGTTCTGGCGTGGATCACGCGGAAGATCGCGAAGGGGTGTGGAGCGTTCATGGGGCAGAGCGAGCGGCTGGACGCAGGAAAACAACCTATTCCCCAGGCTCTCACCCCATGCTGTGGACCGTGGTGGCTATCACCCCAGGGGTGGGGACAGGAGAGGGGGCGAGCCCCCTCTCCGCAGGCGGCGGAACCTGTCGGTCCTTCCTCGTAGCCCCCACCCCGCCCGGCCTCCGGCCTCCTCCCCCGCCCCCAGGGCCGGGGGCAGTGTGTAGCGATACCCGGGGAAAAACCCTGTCTGGGGCATGGTAACCTCCCG
>NZ_DAQR01000073.1:0-4250 GCF_002502935.1 Methanoculleus sp. UBA413 | reverse complement strand
AAACTCCCACTCTTCTTTGCACGCGCAATCTGTCTCTGCAAGCGCACGTAAGAGCCCGGTATCCCCGGTCAGCGAGTAGTCGCCGATCCCCTTCACGATCGAGCGATCGCAGTTACCGCAGTTGTGCGGCCCCCGGACCTGCCCGCCGCCGACGGGGTCACAGAGGACATGCGCCGGCGAACTGATCAACACGTCAAGGACCGTCCAGAGGTACGGCGGGCGGTACGCGTGCTGCCTCCAGAGGCGCTCGACCTCGGTCCTGCTCTGGACGGTACAGAGGTTCATGGAGATGCTGTCGGCGACAGAGGAGACGTCCTTGATGGAACGCACCATGTCGTCGCGCGCCTCGCGTTCGGTCAGGAACGGCGGTTTCATCAGGAGGTAGGCCTTCACGCCTGCGCCGGCGGCGTGTGCAACCTCTGCGGCGCGGAGAAAGTCGGCATACGAGAACCCTTTGTCGATACACTTCTCCCTGATGAAGTCGTTCGTGGTCTCAAGGCCCATAGCGACAGAGAGCGGTGTAGCCCAGGCGCCAGTGTCGATCTCCTCACCAAACTCCCGGAGCGCATCGGGTTCAACGTACTCCGGCCTTGTCTCGGCGATCACCATCTTGCCCCGGAACGCCTCCGCGACGGCGCGCCGGGCAGCGGCAGGGACCTCGTCGGGGTCGAAGAAACTCCCTGATGTGAAGACCTTGAGCACCTGGTAATCCTCGTCGCGGAAGTTCTCTTTCACCCAGCGGACCTGGCGGACCAGCCGGTCGGTGAGGTCATCCCGCGGCATGTCGGGGTAGCGCTCGTGCCGGTAACCGCACATACGGCACCGGTTCCATGAACACCCGCCGCTCCTGAAGATAACCGTCAGCGTATCGAGAGCCTGCCCGTCAATGCGGTCCTTCCCCCGCCAGGACGCCAGCGGCTTCTCAACTGATTTGGATAGCATTATACCTCATATTCGTCGATGTAATGGTATGAAAAGGATCGCATGGCTGACACTTCTTGCTGCGATGCTGCTCGTCAGTGCCGCATCAGCTGCGTATGTCGAGATCAATGCTCCAAAGACGGTATACGTCGGCGACCCGCTCAAGGTCACCGGCACCACGATCGTGGGGGGGCTCACAAAGCCTTCGCTCAATCCGGGGTTCAGTACCGACGTCGTCTTGTACTCCGTCAAGCACACGAAGAGCGAAGTGGACCGGAAGACCATCATCGTGCAGGAGGATGGTTCGTTCTCCGCGACGTTTGAGACCGAAGGTCTTGCTGCAGGGGATTACACAGTCGAGATCATCGACCCCGAGCCGCCAAACACCTTCGGGGGCAGTTCAAAGACCCTGCAGTTCCTCAAACTGGTTGACCGGTCTGGGGATGTTACGATAACCTCACCGCTCGTGCAGGAATTCGACGGCAGCCTCGATATCACGGGCGCGATAGCCGGGATCGGGGGCGCGGGTGTGCGGATCCAGGTCGAGCGTGACGGCACCACCGTCTACGGGCCGGAGTATATCAGGACCGGTGCAGATGGTGCGTTCTCCGCGACCGTGCCCGTCTCCGGTGCGGGTACGTATAGGGTCACCTTCTCCGACACAAAAGGCTACATCGGCACCTTCGTCTTCGTGGTGACGGGCGCGCCGACGCCCACTGAGACGCAGGCGACGATGGTCTCGGCCAGCGCGCCCGCCACCCGGGCTGCTCCGGCGTACTTCGAGGTCGATACCAGGGTCGGCACGGTGACGCTCACAACCTCGTCTGGTGGGATTGACTGGGTGGTCGAGTACATCGACGAGGGCGGCAGCCCCCATAAGATCAATGACGCGGGTCTGCTTGACCCCGAAATCGTGGAGTTCTCAGCACAGGGAGGCCGGGTCTACGTCAAGGTCTACCCGGTTGGCTACAACGACCGTGGAACAGTGCAACTCTCGGCCACAAATGCCGATGCGGTCAGGGTGAGCCAGAATGCGCCGGTGTTCTTCGGTGATGCGACGCCCACACCCACAGAAACTGCTGCGCCGCTCCCTGCAGTGCTGGCACTCCTTGCCCTTCTTGTGGTCATCCTCAGCCGCCGGGGATGAGCAACCTTTTTTTCGTCAGGCGACCAATGGGTAGAAGCGAGCCGGGATAGTCTAGTCCGGTAAGGCGGTGGCCTTGAAAGCCACTGGTGCCTGGCACCTCGGGAGTTCAAATCTCCCTCCCGGCGTTCTCAGTTTTGTTCTCTTCTCAAAAACTCTGTTTGCGAGCCAATTTTCTGCACCCGCCGGGGTAAAACAGATACGGGCTGCCCACCTGACGAAACCTGGTGCCGGATGCTGGATCCGGACTGTTCCCCGGCTCACCCGGGCAGTGGACCGTGGTGGCTATCCTCATGGAGGTGGGGACCGGGGAGGGGGAGACCCCCTCCCCGCGAAAGGTGAACCCCGCGACCCCCCCACCCTCGGGGGGCGGGGGCAGTGCGTGGCGATGGTCACGGGAAAAACCTGCCCGGGATCATGACCGTTTTCCGGGAATGATGATTGCTCTCAGAACAACCAACAGTACCTCAAATCACCCTTCGTCTCCTGAATGGAGCGGTATTCTCTCGAATCTCCATACCTGACGTTGGTGCGCATGGGGTCTCCCCTACCTCCATACCGATTGGCCCCCTCAGCCCATCGCTACGTCGGCGAGCCTGGAGAGCACAGGCCGACTTCAACGGTGTAGCTTCTTGGCACGCCCGTGGTGCATGGAAGATCTTATTCTCAAAAGAGCATTTGTAGGTGGGGCGGGGCCGGGACCTTGAGGCTCTCCCCCCCGCTCCCGGGCCACATGCTCATGCCTCCTCGCACAGGGTGGCGGTTCAGACTATCTTCTCTCCCGCCCTCGGGCCGGGAGCGCACTCGTAGATCTCCTGGATCTTCATGATGAGGAGACTCTTTGCCGGTGCCTTCGCCATCTTCGACCGGACGGTAAACTGCATCTTCTCAAACTCGGGACCGCTGGTCCTGACCTCGACGTTGCCCTTGACCTGGAAGCAGCCCTTTGTCTCGGCTCCCCAGATGTAGATGGATACCTTCGGGTTTTCCTGGACGTTTGCGAGCGTCTTCTTCATGAAGTTGTCTGCAATCCAGATCGTCTCGTCATCGACGAGTTCGACAAACCCAATCGGTACCACGTTCGGCCATCCGTCCTTTGAGGCTGTAGCGACCGGGAAGACCTTCATCGTCCTGAACGCCGCCTTCATCTCTTCAGTCAGTGCAACCATCAGTGTTCACCACTCCATTCTTTAAACTACAGATTAATATAGATAATTGTCAGAAAACTGTAGTTACGGTAGTGGTGCTACAGGCGCCTGACCCGGCGGCCCGCGCCGGCCTACTACAGGGACAGGCGAGTCACACCATGGAAGATACGACCAAGACCTCAGAGATCACCGCGCTCAGGCATGAGATTGCAGAACTCCGGGAAGATGTCCGGCGGTATGCCGTTCCAGCCGGCAGGCAG
The DNA here is from genome assembly GCF_002502935.1 of Methanoculleus sp. UBA413. Lineage (NCBI taxonomy): Archaea > Methanobacteriati > Methanobacteriota > Methanomicrobia > Methanomicrobiales > Methanomicrobiaceae > Methanoculleus > Methanoculleus sp. UBA413. The sequence goes on along the minus strand of NZ_DAQR01000073.1, from coordinate 777 downwards.
GTTGACCGGCTCTTCTCCGAGTTCCGGCGGCAGTGTGCCGAAGCCGTCGTGCGCGGGCATATCGAGAATGCGAGCGACCTTATCGGCCGTGAGGCTTCAGGCTGCCCTCTTGAGGGACGATGCAGGGCCGCGTTTGCCGCCCTCTTCGAGAGCTCGCTTGAGCACCTGGAGACCGGGGAGATACCGGCCGGAGTTGCCGGCGCTGTCAGGAAACAACTTGCGGAACTGCAGCGGAACGCCCCGACCGTTCGCTGTATCCCCTGTTTTGAGGAGGCAGAGAGACAGCTTGAGCGCCAGCTCCGGATGCTTGAGGCGATCCATGTTCTCCGGGACGGGCAGGGAGAGGAGTCTGTCATCGAGGATCTCTTGCCGGAGGATCTCGCAAGCAGGATCTGCTATCCACTGAGCAGCCCTCACCGGGTCCGTATCCTCAAAGTGCTCTACCAGGAAGATAAATCGTTCTCCGACCTTGCAATGATCACCGATCTCCGTGGGGGAAACCTTCTCTTCCACCTGGAGAAACTCCTGGCGGCCGGTCTGATCCGCCAGCGCAAAGACCGCGGCGAATACTCCATCAGTCTGAGCGGCTACGAGTCGCTTGTGGCACTCTCGGCACTCTGCCGGAAGATCCGGGACGACACCGGACCCCTCGCCCGGGAGGGGTTACCGTGAACCGCTATGGGGCGTAGTGGGCCATTTCACCTTATTTTGTGGGTTCTGGTGCGGATCGCGCGGATGATCGCGAAGGGGTGTTGAGCGTTCATGGGGCAGAGCGAG
>NZ_DAQR01000072.1:31927-33136 GCF_002502935.1 Methanoculleus sp. UBA413 | reverse complement strand
CCTCACGAGTCTCCATACCGAACGTTCGCGCGTATGGAGTCTCCCCCTCCCCGCACAAGCCGGACCCGGGGCACGATGCACCAGAGCAGGCGGTCTCCCACTCGCCAAATTGGGGCGGTTTTCATGGAAATTTTAGCTGCAATGCTCCACTAACACTCCTCCTCATGGATATATCTCTACTCGGGGGCCCTTATCCCCGTGCTGGCATGAGTCAGATACAGATGATCCTGACATCCCCAAACGTCTTCTTTATCCCGCGCTCCCACTCCCCATACCGCCGTTCGTTCACCTGTAGATTGAACAGCACGACGATGATAGTATCATAGTGCTGTGAATACCGCACCAGTTTATCGGCGATCGTCTGTAGGTCCTTGGAATACGTCGGCCCCTTAACTTCAATAGCAACAGTATCGACAACGATATCCGGCCGAGATGCTCCCGTCTGAACTTCTATCTGTGCATCGGGGAACGACCCCCTGATGTAACCTTGCAGTTCGAGGTGGTATTCCCACTCGCTGTTATAATGCCGGGAAGGGGTAAACTCCTCAATATGGCTCGCAAGCCTATTCACCAGCTTACGCGCCTCCGCCTCCCGCTCCCGCTCCGCCATCTTCCGCTGGTGCTCTTCCCGGTCCCGCCGGGCGACCTCCTCCAACTGGTCCCGCGGGACCCAGACGGTCTTACCTTCTACTGTCTGATACTCCTCCAACCCCCGCCGTCGCTGGAGGTCGGCATACTCCTTTTCTTCCCGGGCCCGCTCTTCCTCCTCCCGAGCGAGACGCTCGGCAGCACGCGCATCCTCCTGCATCCACCAGTAGCCAAACCCCACAATCCCCGCCAGGCACACCCCTCCAATCAGCATGAGGGTGAAAGCGTTCGCTGAGATCCAATCCATTACCACAGGGACGCCATAGACCCAGAATAGATATAATCCCACAATAGCCAGAGTGATGACTCTCGCCCAGTTGGCAGCTCTCTCATCAGAATCCATCGATTAGAGATCCGATTTTCGCAAAATAAAGCTAGTCGATCGGTTTTCTGGTTATTAGACGTATATAGATCAATACGAGGATAAACGGGGAGAGCGACAGGGAAAACTAGTACACCGACTCCAAATTAGCAGATCATATCGGGCCTTCGTCCCATCCCCCGCGGAGCGCTCCCCTCCGTCCCCCCACCCCGCCCGGCCTGCGGCCTCCTCCCCCGCCC
>NZ_DAQR01000072.1:12427-31680 GCF_002502935.1 Methanoculleus sp. UBA413 | reverse complement strand
GGAACGCCGTCCTCCGGGATGCAAACCCCCGGAGAGTGTGTAAAAAAAGGTTGATACTCTCCTCTGTTGAGAGTGTCGGTAATTGGGAATCGATGCACTAGAGTTGATGACCAATGGGACTGTTCGATCGGCTAGGTGACCGGCTAAGAGACCTGAAAGATGATTACGACATCCGGAAAGTGGAAGAAGCGGCAATACTGGAGGAAGAGCACAAGCTCATCCGGGACTACAACCTGAAGCGCACGGGGCAGATCGGGCGCTACCTGGTTGACGACCGACCACGTCATCAACGTTAATCTCCGCAGCCCGGCGAGCATTCAGGTCGCCCGCGAAGCGCTCGACCAGTACGAGCGCAACCCAAAGATCCGGCGGGTATCGAAAGAACAGACGAAAGAGTTCACGAAGGGGACCGGTAGCAGATCACAATCCGATGCCCCGGGGGACGGCGGGAGGAACTTTAACGCGAACCTCAACGACTACTTTGGGGATTTCGGTGGAGGATTCAACACCGATTACTTAGGCGATTTTGGCAGCGGGATTGAGGACTATGACTTCATTACGGGAGGCACCAGGAAGCCCCAGAAGAAGCGGAAGAAGAAGTGAAAACCCGTTTTCACCGATTTATCTCTTCTTTTAGCACCTCATCCACAAGCGCGCGCACAAGACCCTTGTAGTTCTCCGTGCTGTCATACTCCCGTATCCGCTCCTATCATGATCCGGGCCGGGGGGTCATCGTCGAGAGCGCCCCGGACCCGCCCACGGCGGCAGCCCTACGGCATTGTTATAATGCAGTCCACACACATACAACTGGGGTTTCAGCAACGTTTGAAAACTCACCGGTATCCACCCGGGAATGCAGTGCATCCCAGGTCACGTTCGCGTCAATAGGGCCGCGCCCCCCTCCAAAGGAAGCCATGCTCGGGCGTGATGGAGTTGACGCCGGGAACCTCTCATTGTCCAAACCAGCGTGGTATCATGAGAAAAAATGGGCTGGGATATCACTTCCTCCGCATAACGAGGAAGATCCCGGCGGCTGCAAGGAGGCCGACGACGACGCCCTGGAGCGAGAGGGGGGCTGCCTGGGTCTGGTCGGGGTTTACCTCTGCCGCCATCATCGGTGTGAAGGTCGGCATCTCAGCCGTGGACGTCTCCACCAGTGTCGTCTCCGTCGTCACCTCATCTGTCCCTGGTGTGGCGGGAGGTTCGTCTATATCGGTTTCGTTGGCTGTCTCATCGGTTGTCTCATTGGATACTATGGTATCGTTGGTTGTAGTTTCAGCCATCACATCTGATGAAGATGTCTCAGTTGCGTTCGCAGTCTCACCCGCGCCGGAAGGTCCCTCTACAGTGATTGGCTTATCGATGACCGTCTCCCCATCGTAAGGGTAGTAGGTGCCGTAGATACCGTTGAAGTCGGATGCATCCAGTTCCACACTGGTGTCAGGGGCTCCGAGACTCACTGTGCCGGCAATCTCACCGCTCCCGGGGTCGTCGCCCTCGTACGTCCGCAGTTCTATGACCAGGGCAGACTCGTCTGCATCGCTGGATGCGGTCTCGTTCCTGAGCCCGGAGAAGTCATACACCTGTGGTTCATCAGTCACCTGGATTGTATCCCCCGGTGCGACCGGTTCGGGGGTTTCGTTCAGGGTCTCTTCCAGCGTCTCCATAGGGGTGGCGGTTGGTGTCTCTTCCAGGGTCTCTTCCGGGGTCTCATCAGGTGTTGGTGTGAGAGTCCAGGTCGGGGCTTCATCCGGTGTCTCTTCCTGGGTCTCGCCGGGTGTCGGTGGGAGTGTCCAGGTCAGGGTTTCATTCAGGGGAGTTGCGGGTTCCCCACTCTGGGCCATCACCGGGAACACAAAGGCCGCTGCTGCCACAAGGAGCATGACCAGGAGTGTTCTCCATCTCCATAGGTTTCCTGCCATGAGGGGGGCCATTTGCCATAGATCTATTTTTATATTTCGGTTGAAGTAAAAATTGGACCGAGAGAGATTGCCCCAGGCTCCCTGCAAAACTATGGCGTGGCTGAATCCAGGCATCTGTGCACCAGATTTCTGACACCCGGTTTATAGTGGAGTATTTCACCTAAATTTTCCACGAAGACCTCCCTGGATTGGCGACCGGGAGGCTCCTCTGGTCTGGTGCATCGTGCCCCGGGTCTGGCTTCTGCGGGGAGGGGGGCGAGCCCCCTCCCCTGCCCCCCCAGGATGATAGCCACCACGGTCCACTGCCCGGGGAATAGTTGCTTTCCTGCGTACAGCCTCTCGCTCTGCCCCATGAATCCTCCCGCGCGAGAGACCGGCGATCACGCCAACGCACCCTCACGTTAAGGTGAAATGCTCCACGAGGGTAGAACATGAACACGGGCTTTCCTCCCCGGGCATCGCCTTGCATGAAACGCCCAGGAGGCTGCGCCTCGTGTTATACGAATGAAAACAGCCTTTCCTCAAGCAATCCCCGTGCAGTGGACCGTGGAGGCTCTTCGCCGCCGGGGACCAACCTGGCCAAACGTTCATCTTCATGAGCGAGGAGACCCTTGGTTCCACCTGCATCAGGTAGCGCAGATCTCCATCCGGCTATTGATGCATCGTCGGCAGAAATACAGGAGGGCTTAACCCGGTGCGGCTGGCATCGGTGGGATCTCCCGCCGCACAGGCCGGAAAGAAGTAGCGATCAGATTGGCGCTTCACCAATCTTCTGGATCAGGCTCTCAAGGACCGCATCGCGCATCCCTTCGACGAACTTGATGCTCCCGACGACCAGGTGGCCGCCGCCGCTCACGCCTCCGCCGACGATCTCGGTATGAAGTTCGCGGACCATCCTTGGGATGTTCATCATGACACCCCGGGAACGGAGGACGGCAAAGTCAGGGCCAAACCCGAGCGTGACGACCGGTTCTCCCGGGCGCTCCCGGACCAGCCGGTCGTGCACCTCGCCCGACGTCTTACCCGGCGGCGGGAACGTGAACCGGTGGGCGAAAAGCTCCACATCGAGCATGAAGAGATGAGCGCCGTTCGGGAGCATCCGGCTCTCGATATGCGGCATGATGGCCTCCATCTGTTCTTCAATCGCCCGGTTCGCCTCTTCAACAAGCAGGTCGACGAACTTCTCGTGGCGTCCGGGGTCCCCGCCAAGGTTCAGGATATCCTTGACGATCTCTCTCCCGTCGCTGAACCGGAGCCAGAACTGTTCGTAGTCGAGCGCCAGCGCAATATCGCGGCAATCATCCTCCGAGTACTCGGGTGCTGCCAGTTCGAGGTAGCGCGCACGCTCCGGCGCTTCGCTCCGGTCCCCGACCCCCGCGATCGCAGGCAGGTGCCGGATCTGGTCCTCGACCGCCGGGTTGACCAGGCGCGCGATCTCGGTCCCCAGCATCCCGGCCGTAATGCCGTAATCCCCGCCCACATGGTAGGGGTTCACGTGGCCGATCAGGTACTCGTCCACCGACTCATCAGGGTGATGGTGATCCACGACCATCACCGGGAGGTCGTATATCCGGGTCACCTTCAGCGACGGAATATCCTCATCAGTGGACCCGTTATCCATCAGGAGGATCATCGGCATCTTCTGCCCGTAACGGGCGTTATCCTTGAGGGCGAAGTCCAGATCCCGCGTGATATCCTCAATCTCGTAAAACGGGGCTTTGGACGGAGACCGCTTGAAGAGGAAGTACTCTGCGTCAAAGTCCCCGCCGCTCTCCCGGAGCAGCGCGGTCACCGCCTGCTCGATGGCGACGGCGGCGCATATGCCGTCCGCATCAGCATGGTGTCGGAGGACAATCGGCCGCGCGGTCAGGACGGCTTTCCGGATCTCCTTCGCGACCTGACGCATCTGCGGCCGGAGGGCCTCGAGAACCTCACTCTCGATAAGGAACGGGAGTTCGGGCGGTTCCGCACGCTCATCCAGTGCCACGTCGATACGCCCCCTGACCCGTGCCGCATCCTCCGGTTCCAGGACCGTCATAGATGCGACCTCGATCTGCAGCTGGTTGTTGCGCTGCATCACCTCACCCGTGAGGCCGACAATATCTCCGAGTTCAACCTCAGGATACGCACGGACACCCGCCTCGATGAACGCCGCTGCGTTCCCGGTGCCTGATTCGTCCACAACCGTGAAGATCGTCGGCCCCGACGTCTGCTTGATCTGTGCGACTTCGCCCTCGACCAGCACGGTTCTCCCAATCTTCTTCCCGATATCAGAGAGAAGCACACTCGTCGTCTTCTTGGTCACGTTCCGGGTCTGGTAGACGGTCGGCGTGACCTCCTCGAGGTCGATGTTGCCGTTGCTCCGGATCTGGATGACACGGACGATGATCGGGTCGCGTTCGCTATGCTGCACCTTCACGTTGCTCTTGTGGACGAGCCCCTTTATCCGGTCGTTTAACTGAACAAATACGCCGAACGGGGCAAAGCCCTGCACCCATCCCAGGTAGGTCTTTCCTTCCTCCACCTCTTCGAGATCACAGTTCCCTCCGAGGCGGTAAACAATCATATCTTCCATAAACAGTTCTCCAAATTATTCTTCAGGCTCCTCGACGGTGTACCCGGCAAGTTCATACAACCGACATTCACCATCCCGTCTGCCTTTTGCGATGATAATATCCCCGCTCTGGAGCCGGGCACCCTTTCCGGGGCGGTAGACCCACCGGTCGCCGTGCTTGATGGCGAGCACGACCATACCGGTCACAGTCCCGAGAGACGCTTCCTTGAGGGTTCTGCCGATGAGCGGCGATGGCTCTGCTACAGGTATCCGCGTGATGATCTCATCTGATTCCCGGACGATCTTCTTAAAGACCGGCGGGATCTCGATGTCACGCAACAGGACATCGACGATCGAATGAGCCGAATCGCTGATCGCCTGCGCAAACGAGGACATATACAGAAGGCCCCTGAGGTAGCGCACATCGTCGATCTTCCGCGCTGCCTCGAGGACCCAGAGGTCCATGTCGTAGCGCATATTATCCAGCGTTTTGTCGAGGGCGACCACTTCGTCTGCTATCTCCTTGTTATTGAAGAGCAGGGAAGTGTACGCAAGCCCGACAGATAACTCCGAGAGGTTCTTCATCTCGATGATCAACTGGACAGCCCGGTCGAGGTCGTCGACCGCACCCGCAGGGGAGGGTTCGTAACTGGGACACTCCACCGCTCCCGCTATCGTCGAGAGGATATCGGCCCCGGCCTCCGGGCCCCGCGATATCAGGATGTCCCCGGTCTCCAGCCGGGTGGTTTTGTCGGGATCGTAAATCCAGCCCCTCCCGCGCCGGATAGCAATCACCTGCATGCCTGTCGTGCTCTGGACTTTCAGTTCCCCGAGCGTATGGCCGGCAAGTTCGCTTCCCTGGCTGACGATAACCCTGGTGACAACCTCCTCTGCTTCGGGGAAGACCCGCTTGAGTTTTGCCGGAAACTTGATATCCTTCAGGATGAGCATCGCTATGTCTGAAGCCGAGTTCGCGATCCTCTCTGCCGCCTCGGCTACCTGCAACATACCGCTCATCGCCTCCGCTTCTTCAAGCCGTCTTGCACCGAGAACACTCTGAATTCTGGCCTGATAGACCAGTTTATTCATGCTCTCCTCGAGATTGATCACTTCGAGCGCTATCTCTTTATTATCGAAGAGTATCGCAGAGTAAGAGAGATCAACCATCAGTTCAGAGACATCCTTCATCTCGATCAGAACGTCTTTGAAGCTGACCGGTTGATATTCACGTTCCATCATGGGTCTATTAATCGTTCTTTTCATATATCCCTTCACTACAACAGCAGGTCTATCACTGCCACGAGCGTAGCTGCACCGATCAGGTCAATCAGGCTTGTGATGACAGGAATTCCGAAGTTGTCGGGATCGAGACCATACCGGAATGAAAGGCTCGCGGTGACATACGCCGCGCCGTTCACCAGGGTCATGACGACCAGACCCGCTACAAGGCTGATAGTGACCAGCATTCCAAGGCCGGGGCTGTTTAGCCCCATGAGCACCGCCGCGCCATGTGCGATGAGCGCCAGCAGTGGAAGCAGTATCAACGTATAGAGATAGGAAATAATAAAGTGATGCACCGCTGCTCGCTCGGGGAGGGGCTGGGGATTCAGCTCGCCGGTGTGCATCCCGGTCGAGAGGCGTGACCCGAGGATACCGCCTATCGACCCGAGACCACCCATGAATGGCGGTATCAGGATGAGAAACGCCGCGAACGTCACCAGATCGTCAAGGTTGAGCGAGTAGGTCAGTCCGGCCATCGTGCCGAGTACGCTGAGCGGTATGAGGAGGAAGAGGTTCTCCCGGACGATAGCCCCGATCCCTTCCGGCCGGCGATGGGTGTAGAGGACTGCGGCGATGGCCACGGCGACCACGGCAACCCCGAGCACCAGGCGTGCCGGAGGAGAGAGGAGCATGACAAAAACCGCGGAGAGCACGAGAATCGGGAGCGTCACGATGTCTCCGGAGGTAGTGACGGTGGGGGCGGCGATCATATCGAGATCGAGACCGTAGCGGTAGCTCGCAAGCGCGATGACCAGGGTGATCCCCATCACCACGAGCCCGGAGACGATCCCGCTGACGACCGAGATCAGGACAAGATCGGTGATTCCCACCACTGGAAGCCCGGCAAGAAGGCTTGCAATGTAGGCGAATATGCCGAGGACGAAGGCTATGAGGACGGTCACCACGAACGAGGCGCGGATGTTGTCGCCGAGGACACAGCCTTCCTCAAAGTCGATGGAGAACTCACCTAGGTGCATCGACGACGAGAGGCGGGATGCGAGAACCCCGGCTATGTTCCCTCGCATATCGATGATCGACGGCAGGAGCACCATCAGGCCTGGTATCAGCCCGAGGATTTCACGAACAGAACCCAGATAGATGCCCGCAACGCTCGATGCAGCGGCGCTGACGAGCAGGGCACCCAGGCCGGTCAGAATGAGACGGCGGCGGCTCTGGCTGTAAAGACCCTGCCCCATCACCATCACCGTCCATCTCAATCAACTCCGAAAAGGAACCTCCAGTACCGTTAGATCGGCCGGAAGGATCACGTCTCCCTCATAACGTCGTTTTGCATCGCGTATATGGTTTGCTGTACTTGTGTAGCGGGAACTGATGTGCACCAGAGCAAGCATCCGGGCGCCAGAAGCCGCTGCCGCCTCGCCGGCCTCACCTGCGGTGGAGTGCAGGACTTCCCGTGCGCGGTCGGCCTCCTCATCGTCGAATGTTGCATCGTGGATAAGGAGATCGGCATCCTGGACCATCCCGGCGGCATCGGGGAGGCGCTGGAGAGGCCGGGTGTCTCCGGTGTAGACGATCTTCCTTCCCGGGCGCGGCTCACCCATCACGTCGCTGGGTCGGACCTCGGTCTCGACACCGTCACGGACGATACGGATCGCTTCCCCGCGCTGGAGCCGCCCGAAGAGCGGACCCGGGGGGATGCCCAGTGCAATCGCCTGTTCGCGGTTGAACCGGCCCGGCCGCTCATCCTCTTCCAGGACATAGCCAAGCCCCGGGATGCCGTGGAACGTGGCAAACGCGCGGACGGTATAGCCGTCGAAGGGTACAACCGAACCGTGTTCAAGGGCGTGACCGGTGATGGGAAAACCCCGCACATGACGGCTGATCCTCTGCACAAGGTCGACAAACTCTCCGACCCAGGGCGGGCCGTAGATCGGGAGGGGGTCGGTTCGTCCCATGAACGCGAGCGTCTCAACAAGCCCGAAGACGCCGAGAAAATGGTCGGCGTGCCAGTGGGTGATGAAGATGGCGTTCACGGTAAATCCGGTCCGGGCACGCATCATCTGCTGCTGGGTGCCTTCCCCGCAGTCGAAGAGCAGGGTGTCGGAGCCCCGCCTGATCAGGATGGAGGGGGGGTTGCGCTGCGGCGACGGAAGCGCTCCTGCTGTGCCGAGGAAGTGGACGTGCAGGGTCTCGCCGGCTATACGAACCACTTCCTGAATGCTGCAAGACTTCGTTTCGCCTCTTCGAGCGTCCGCCCCTCGATCACGACCGCGCCGGAGTAGTCGCGGGCGATGGTGCGCCCGACCTTCTCCCAGGCAATGGTCCCGTCGCCGAGCGCCAGGTGTTCGTCCGACTGCCCGTGGTTGTCGTGGATGTGCAGGTGGTTGACCTCCCCGGCGTATTTGAGGAACGCATCGACCAGGCCGTTGGTGTTGGCGTGCCCCAGATCAAGGGTGATCCCGATCCCGGGAATTCCTTCGGTGAGGCCGAGGATCTCCTCGGGGTAGCGGCAGAGGAAATCCCTGATGCTGATCATGTTCTCGACGCATGCAAGGACACCATGATCCTCCGCATATCTCCCGATCTCAACGAGAGCGGTCTTCTGCATCTCCCAGACCTTCTCGGGGACAAGTTTCCCCACCGGTGATACAAACCCGGGGTGGACCGTCACCCGGTCGGTCAGGTCGGCCGCGTAGTGGATGCAGCAGCAGGTCTGGCTGATGGATTCGCGCCAGATGGGGTAGTTCAGCGATGCGAGGTTTAAGTCGCTGTAGGGGGCGTGAACGGTCGCGAGAAGCCCGGTGCTCTCAAGGTTCTCCTGGATCACAGCAAAGTTCTCGGGGTTGTCCAGACGGTAGTTCCCGTCGGCGACGATCTCCCACCCGGTATACCCGAGATCCTCGATCCCGAAGACCCAGTCCCGCGCCGCCCAGACTTTTGAGGAGGACGAAAAATACGGGGTAAGACTCATTCTCTCCCTCCCGCCGCCGGGCGGCAGAGCAGGGCACGGACCTCTGCCACAAACTCTTCGAGCGTGCCCTCGTTTACGACGGTGTAGTCTGCCTGCGCAAGAGCTCGCCCAAGCCCCCACCCGAGTTCCCGCTCGTCACGGGCCCGAAGTTCTTCGGCAGTGAGAGAGTCGTCGGACCGGCCCCGGTTCGCGAGCCTCGCATAGCGTGTCTCAAACGATGAGACGATCCCGATGAGCGTGAATTCGGGAAAGCGCTCCCGAAACGCCGCCACCTCGTAGTCTCCCCTGATGCCGTCCACCAGGACCACCGGAGCGGTGGTTGCCTCGATGACCGGGATGGTGATCCGGGCGATGGCGTCCATGCCGAGTTCCGAGCGTAACTTTCCCGACATCGCGCCGAGGTTTGCGTCGGTCGGCGGAAGTCCGGCTTTCTTCACCCGTTCCCGTATCGCGTCCCCCATGACCACAACAGGAATCCCCAGGTCCCGGGCGATCCTTGACACCTCTCCTTTCCCGCTTGCCGGCATACCAACGATTCCAATGACCTTCATCAGGGTTTACTCCATCTTATTATATCCAGAACAGCGGGCCGTGCCGGTGAGAGACCGGCTGCACAATCCCGGCGGTGCAGGTTGCGGCGGCCGCCACAAATATCTCCATGAACGTTGCGTTCCCGACGATATTATGCTTAACCTCACCCGAACGGTTATCGCTCCGGGTCGTAGTCGACCTCTCCGTCTTCTCTGGTCCGCAGCCGGACGTTCCGCCCGAGCGGCGCTGCCGCGGCCTCGAGTTCCTGCCTGGTCAGGGGGTCGAAGCCCGCGGCCACCCCCTGCTGGAGCACGAGGTCCAGCCCGCGGGTAGCCTCTGCGATTGCGAGGACGTCACTCTCGCGCCCCCGGAAGAGGGTGACCACAGCCTGGCACGACCCGAGGCTGCCGTCGGCCTTTGCCCGCCTGCAGATGGAGAGCGACTCCTTCACCGCATCGACAGCAGCCACGCCCAGGAGGTCGTCGTAGCGCTCCCACGTGGTCTTGATGTCAAGGGCGATCATGTCGACCAGGTGCCGGTCGAGCAGCCCCTCGATCACACGGGGAAACATGCCGTTCGTATGCAGGCCGACGGAGAACCCCATGGTCCGGGCGGCGGCGGCGAGGTGGATGAGCGCCGGCCCCTGGAGGGTCGGCTCCCCGCCTGAGAAGACTACGGCGCCTGCAACTGTGCGGGAGCCCCGGATCATCGCAAGGACCTCGTCCGCGTCGCGGAGATCCTCACCACCCTGGAGAGCGACGTTATGGCAGTAGAAGCATCGCGCGGGGCACCCCCTGAGAAAGACCGTGCAAGCGGCCCGTCCCCGCCAGTCTACGGTGCTGAACGGGACAAAACCTCCAAAATTGACGTACAACGTATTCACCAGATGATATACTGGTGTTCCTCCAGTTCTCGTAAGTCTTGGCTTTCCGGCTACGAAACAAGATCTGAATAAGAGTAAGTCAAGTTTACTTGTTTAGAGATCAAGCCTATTTTAGCCTGGTTTTAAAAAACAAGCCTTTATCTACTCTTTCTTCCAACTATAGAGCCATGGGTCTCATAGAAGACGCAAAGCGAGGCGTCATCACCGAGGAGATGCGAATCGTCGCAGCAGCGGAAGGTGTAACTGAAGATTTCGTCAGGCGCGGCGTGGCCGAAGGCCACATCGTTATTCCGGTCTCTCCCTACCGGAAGGTGAAGATCTGCGGTATCGGCGAAGGGCTCCGGACGAAGGTCAACGCGAGCATCGGCACGTCGTCTGATATCGTCGATGTCGATATGGAGATCGAGAAGGCCCGGCAGGCCGAACTTGCCGGTGCCGATACGCTGATGGAACTCTCCACCGGCGGTGACTTTACAGAGATCCGGCGCCGGGTCGTCGAGGCGACCACCCTCTCGGTCGGGTCGGTCCCGCTTTACCAGGCGTTCATCGAGGCCGCCCGGAAGCATGGGGCGGTCGTCCACATGGAGGAGGACGATCTCTTCCGGATAACGGCGGAGCAGGCAAAGCTCGGGACCAACTTCATGGCGATCCATACCGGGATCAACTATGAGACGATGAAGCGCCTGCAGAACCAGGGACGGCACGGCGGGCTCGTCTCCCGCGGCGGGGCCTTCATGACTGCATGGATGCTTCACAACGAGAAGGAGAACCCGCTCTACGCTGAGTTTGACTACCTGGTCGAGATCCTAAAAGAGCACGAGGTCACCCTCTCGTTCGGCAACGGTATGCGGGCGGGCGCAGTCCATGACGCCACCGACCGTGCCCAGATCCAGGAACTGCTCATCAACGCAGAACTCGCCGATAAGGCGCATGCCGCTGGTGTCCAGACGATCATCGAGGGGCCGGGGCATATCCCGGTCGACGAGATCGAGACCAACGTTGTCCTGCAAAAGCGGGTCACGAACCGGAAACCCTTCTATATGCTCGGGCCCCTGGTCACCGATATCGCGCCCGGCTACGACGACCGGGTGGCTGCGATCGGGGCCGCGCTCTCCTCCTCCTACGGCGCCGACTTCATATGCTACGTGACGCCGGCAGAGCACCTGGCGCTCCCCACTCCCGAAGAGGTCTACGAGGGTGTCATCAGTTCAAGGATCGCCGCCCACGTTGGGGATATGATCAAGCTCAAGAAACGGGATGCCGACCTCGAGATGGGACACGCCCGCCGGGACCTTGATTGGGAGCGGCAGTTTGCCGTCGCGATCAACCCCGAGCGCGCCCGGGCGATCCGGGACGAGCGGATGCCGGCCGATGCCGATGCCTGCACCATGTGCGGGGACTACTGCGCGTTGAAGATTGTGGGCCGCCACTTTAACTTCTAAAGAGGTCCGGGGAGGGGGGGTTATCAGGCCCCTTCCCGGGCACGTATCTTTTTTTGAGGGACCTCTACAGAACGCTTCCAGATCCCTCCCTCGTGATGCAGGAAGCCCGCGCAGATGTAGCGTTCGCACGCTGGTTCCGTTTATGGTCAGGGTGATAGAATGATTGGCGCGTTTGAGACCCGGATTGGGTCGTGGTGGATATCGTCATGAGGAGGAGACCGGGGAAGGGATCTTTCCCACCCGGAACCCGGATCTCCCGGATCCCTTTCTCCTCGCCAGCACCGCCCGAACCAGAAACCATACCATTATTCTGCTCTGCGTTCCTAATTAGTTAAGAGGAGTAATCAATGAAACCAGAAACCGAAAAAATGCTCAACGAGTTCTTTGACCACGCAGACGACCTCGGTGATGACGTCATAGAGGATATCAGGGAGCTGCTCGGTGTCGTCCCGTTCATCTTTACTGTGCTCCGGGAGCAGCGCCCGGAAGTCTTCGCGCTCTCGGCTATCGCTGATTATCATATCTCCCGCCCAAAATCCCTCGACGGAAAGACTGCGGAGCTGGTCACCATGGCAGCGGCAGCCGGGGCCGGGGCAGACGCTTGCCTCAAGGTCCACATGGGAGCCGCCCTGAGGGAAGGCGCGTCCCGTGACGAGATCCTCGACGTCCTCCAGATCGCCGCCATGATCGGGAAGACCAAGGTCCTTGCCTCTTCCCTCCGTACATACAGGGAAGTCTGTGGCGAGGAGCAGGCGTCAACGAAGTAGGCCGCCTGCGCTATAACCTGGGGTCGGGACGGGGCCGCTGCATTATCCACCCCCCGGGTATGTATGTTTTATCTGGTATTTTGCCCAAAACTCCCTATAATGAGCCAGACAAAGACGGCCCTCCGCCTGCAGGCGAAGGAGACCCGATCCCTCCTCTCACCAACCCAGATCGCCACACTCAGCAGGATCATCGAAAGAAGACTCCTTGACCTCGTGAATGGTTTTGAGACTATCATGGTCTATGTCTCAAAAACCCCGGAGGTCGAGACCGAATGCCTCATCACGGACCTGAACCGCCGGGGCGTGCGGGTCGTCGTGCCCATCATCGAGCGGGAGACCACGAGCCTCCGTCTCTCGTACCTGCCCGACCCCTCGGTCCTTCGCGCGAGCACGTTCAACGTGCCCGAACCTCTGGGACACGAACTCCCGGCCCGGCCCGAAGACGTCCAGGTGGTCATCATACCGATGGTTGCTTTCGATGCCAAAGGAAACCGGCTCGGCTACGGTGCCGGCTACTACGACCGTTTTCTCTGCCGGTATCCACACCCAATCAAGATCGGCATCGCGTTCTCTTGCCAGCAGGCGGAGAGCATTCCCGCTGATGGTGACGATGTGAAGATGGATTACATCGTTACCGAAAAAGGGGTTATCCGGTGTAACGGGAGGGGTACTTAACGGCAAGTATTATATGCTAGTTTACACTTACCATAGGTAAGCGTAAAAAAGGAGGAGATCGTTCACATGGCTAATACCGATTATATTGAGGTGACCATCAAGGAGGCGGCCCACGAGGACGCCGGCCGGGGGATCGCCAGGTTGAGCATCGACACCATGAAGGCGCTCGACCTTGTCAGCGGCGACGTCATCGAGATCGAGGGGCGCCAGAAGGCGGCGACGCTGATCTGGCCCGGGTTCCCGCAGGACACCGGTAAGGCGGTCCTGCGCATCGACGGCAGCACCCGGAGCAATGTCGGGGCCGGGATCGACGACAAAGTCAGGATCAAGAAGACCGAGGCCGGATACGCGAAGAAAGTGACCATCCAGCCGACCCAGCCCATCCGCCTGGTCGGTGGAGAACAGTACCTGGGAAGAATCCTTCGCGGCCGCCCGGTCACTGAGGGGCAGCATATCAGGGTAAGCATCCTCGGCAACCCGCTCACGTTCGCTATCGCACGGGTTGTCCCGAAAGGCATCGCCATCGTCACAGACAGCACCGAGATCGAGCTGAAAGAGACGCCGTATGAACCCGAGAAGGGGCGGCGTGAGGCGGTGACCGACGTCCACTATGAGGATATCGGCGGCCTCGACCGTGAACTGCAGCTCGTCCGTGAGATGATTGAGCTCCCGCTTCGGCACCCTGAACTCTTCGAGCGCCTCGGGATCGAGCCCCCGAAAGGCGTCCTGCTCTACGGCCCGCCGGGAACGGGGAAGACGCTGATCGCAAAAGCGGTGGCAAACGAGGTGGACGCCCATTTCGTCACACTCTCCGGCCCTGAGATCATGAGCAAGTACTACGGCGAGTCTGAAGAGCGCCTCCGTGAGGTCTTTGAGGAGGCACAGGAGAACGCGCCCTCGATCATCTTCATCGACGAGATTGACTCGATCGCGCCCAAACGCGAGGAGGTGAAAGGCGAGGTCGAACGTCGGGTCGTCGCCCAGCTTCTGGCCCTGATGGATGGGCTGAAGACCCGCGGCCAGGTGGTGGTTATCGCCGCAACGAACCTCCCTGAGATCATCGACCCCGCCCTCCGGCGCGGTGGCAGGTTCGACCGTGAGATCGAGATCGGCATCCCGGACACCAAAGGGCGGCAGCAGATCTTCCAGATTCATACGCGCGGTATGCCACTTGCCGAGGACGTGAACCTCGACGATTACGCCCGCTCCACGCACGGCTTCGTCGGCGCTGATATAGCGCTGCTCGCAAAAGAGGCGGCGATGCACGCGCTCCGCAGGATCATACCGCATATCAAGATCGAGGAGGAGATCCCTACCGAGATCATCGACCAGCTCCGCGTGACAAACGAGGACTTCCTCGAAGCGCATAAGCATGTTGAGCCGAGCGCGATGCGCGAGGTGCTCGTAGAGATCCCTGATGTCAAATGGGAGGACGTTGGAGGTCTCGAGGACGTCAAGGCCGAGCTTGCGGAGGCCGTTGAGTGGCCGCTCAAATATCCGGAGATATTCGATGCCCTGGAGACTGAGCCCCCCCGCGGGATCCTGCTCTTCGGCCCCCCTGGGACAGGGAAGACTCTCCTTGCAAAGGCGGTCGCAAACGAGAGTGAAAGCAATTTCATCTCCGTAAAGGGCCCGGAACTCCTCTCGAAATGGGTCGGAGAGTCGGAACGCGGTGTTCGTCAGGTATTCCGGAAAGCAAGGCAAGCAGCCCCGTCGATTATCTTTTTCGACGAGATTGATGCACTCATGCCAAAGCGCGGAGCTTATATAGGATCATCGCACGTAACTGAAAGTGTGGTAAGCCAGATCCTGACAGAGCTTGACGGCCTCGAGGAGCTGAACAATGTCGTGGTTCTCGGCGCTACCAACCGCCCGGACATGTTGGACGAGGCGCTGCTTCGCCCCGGCAGGTTGGACCGGATGATATACGTCCCGCCGCCAGACCGGGAAGGCAGAAAGAAGATCTTCGAGGTGTACCTCAGGAACAGAGAGATCCTCGCAAACGACGTCGACATCGACGAACTGGTCGAGAGGACCGAGGGTTATGTCGGAGCCGATATCGAGGCGCTGGTCCGTGAGGCAAAGATCTCCGCCATGCGCGAGTTCATCGCCATGACAGCCAAGAAGAGCGAGGAAGAACGGCGTCAGGCGGTCGGCAACGTGATGATCACGAAGAAGCACTTCGAAGATGCCCTCTCCCGCGTGAGAGGCACGCTCGATCTCGACCGGTTGGAGGAGGCCGAACGCCACTCCTGGCAGGTGCTCTATAACCAGGAGCAGCGGTCGACGCTCGAAGATGCCGTCTCGACAATCAACCGTGCCAGGATGCGGGAGACCGGGAAGATCGAGCAGGAGGTCAAGGATCTCATACAGACCCTGAAGGATGCGGTCTACCAGAGAAAGAAAGACTTCGGCGAGATCAGGCGCCTCACAAAGGAGTTGAAGACCAGGATCGAACGCCCGTTGCCACAGACCGGTATGGCGTTCTGATGGGAGCGCTCACCCACGGGGCGCTTCCCTTCCTGGAGGGGTCGTATGACCCCCCTCATCAGGAGAAACCGAAAGAATAGTGATGCACATGAGTGACAGCCCAGCAGATATCTTCCAGCAACTCAACGAATTGATGAAACGCCTCATGGAGCAGGGGCTCAAAGAACAGGGAGACCCGAACAGGCCGTTTGCCTACGGCTTCAAGATTGTCATCCACGATGCCGGTACGACAGAGACATCGATAGAGGGACCCGCACCGGCTCCTGAGGAGCCCTCCTCGGAGGGGACCCTCGAGCCGATAGCAGAGATGTACACGACTGATGACGACGTGACGGTGGCGATCGATCTCCCGGGTATCGAGAAGGAGAGCATCCACCTGTCACTCATCGATGGTACGCTGACGATCATCGCCGGCGGCAACCAGCTGACCTCGGTAGAGATGCCGACCGTGGATGGCGATTCCATGCAGTCGAGGTACAAAAACGGCGTCCTGGAGATCAAATTCTCCCGGGGCAAGCCGATCAGGATCGACTGAAAAGTATAACCGCCTGCCGGTTTTGGGCCCCAGAGCACAATACTTTTTTGCCGGCAGAACTCGTTCGGCCGGCGCCTACCGGGCTGTGGGGAACACATCCATCCACCACCAGTCTTCTTTCTTGACTGTTTTCCTGCCCGCATCCACATGACCGCTCCCGGTGAAGACGCGCGACTGTCGCAGGCGCCGTCTGCTACGTTTTTCAGAAATACTGCTCTTGCAGGCGTCATGACTCTCTATGATCCTGTATAGCCGGACAGAATGGGTGAAAGACGTGAGAATCACCCGGGTATCGGTATCTGATAGATATGCTATACAGAAGCGGGCTAGCGGAGGCAAGGGCGATCAGAAAAAATGATTGTATCAGCCAACCCTTTTTCTAGGCAACAACACCTACATATAGAGCAGTACCTATCTAGTAGCCCAAGTGGGCTACGCCTGTCTAGGTAGTGGTGATTTGAATGGTTAAGACCACCGTGTCCGTGATTAAAGCAGATGTAGGTAGTTATCCGGGGCACTCCCGCACCCACCCGAAGCTCCTCGAGGTGGCCGCCCGGATGCTTAAGGAGGCAGAAGGCAGCACGATCATCGACTCGTATGTCACCCACTGCGGTGACGACCTCGAGCTGATTATGACGCACACCAAGGGCGAGGATAACGAAGAGATCCATGAACTGGCATGGAACGTCTTCCTGGAATGTGCGAAGATAGCCAAGGAGATGAAACTCTACGGTGCGGGCCAGGACCTGCTCGCCGATGCGTTCAGTGGCAATGTCAAGGGGATGGGGCCCGGTGTTGCCGAGATGGAGTTTGAAGAACGCGGTTCCGATCCGCTCCTGGTCTTCATGGCTGATAAGACCGAGCCGGGTGCGTGGAACTACTTCCTCTACAAGATCTTTGCCGATCCCTTCAGCACGTCCGGCCTCGTCATCGACCCCTCGATGCACCAGGGGTTCACCTTCGAGGTCCACGACGTCATGGAGAAGCGGAGGATCCGGTTCAATACACCGGAAGAGTCATACAGCCTCCTTGCCTATATCGGAGCGCCGAGCCGTTATGTGATCAAGTACGTCTGGAAGAAGGACGGCACGATTGCAGCCTCTACAAGCACCCAGCGGCTGAACATGATGGCCGGCCGGTATGTCGGCAAGGACGATCCGGTCATGGTCATCAGGGCACAGAGCGGGCTGCCGTCGGTCGGTGAAGTCATCGATCCCTTCAGGACGCCCATCCTCGTGGCCGGCTGGATGCGCGGGTCGCACCACGGCCCCTTCATGCCGGTGGGGGTCTGTGACGCAAACTGCACGCAGTTCGACGGACCGCCCCGGGTCGTCTGCCTCGGGTTCCAGGTCAGCAATGGGAAGCTGATCGGGCCTGCAGATATGTTTGACGATCCGGCATTCAACCGCGTCCGCGACCGGTGCTGCGAGCTCTCAGATGTGCTCCGGGCCCACGGGCCGTTTGAACCGCACCGGCTCTCGCTTGAGGAGATGGAGTATACCACCCTCCCGGGCGTCGAGAAGCAGTTCAAGGACCGCTGGGAAGACCTTCCCGAATAATTTCTTCTTTTTCCGGTTGTTCGATCGGTGGCCGGGGATCAACCATGAATCGCGCCCGAGTCCCGGCGGGGCGCAGAGATAGCAGGATGAAGATGGATTTCCCTGTAACCAGGGCTTCCTGCCGATTGGCTGCCATAGCACCCATTGGTTGCTCATGCAAACCTTAATGAGTGAAGATAACCACATAAGAACAGGATGGTTAACGGTATTGTACTCCCCGTAAAGAAGGTTTTTTCGCTTGTAGACTCTAAAATTGTCGTTGAGATAAAGGACGACGGCAGAAAACTCCAGGGTCGGCTTGTGGCGGTGGATGAACACCTGAACCTGCACATGGATGAGACCACCGAGTATACCGGTGACCAGAGGGGCCGCACACTGGGGACCGTTGTCATAAGAGGCAATAACATCCTGACCATTTCACCCCTGCTCTGATAACCATGTCCGACCAGGAGGAAGAAGCACTTAAGATTATCCAATCCCAACGCCAGGGGGTTCTCCAGAGCGAGCTCTGGAAAATCCTCGAGATCGATAGCAGAAAGTGCTCAAGGATCGTGAAGCGGCTGCTGGATGCCGGGTTGATAGAGCGCGTCGAGTTCCGCAGCGACGGTATCAAGACCTATCTTCTCCGGGCAAAGAAACGGGCGATCGATCCCTGTGTCATCCTTGCCGGGGAAGAGATCCTCCCGTGCATCGGCTGCGAGCGGGAATGTGTTCCGGAGGAGTGCGCGCTCCTCCTTGACTGGATGTACCACCTTGCTTTTGAAGAGTTTCAGGAGTAAGTTTCTTTTTTCTACGAAGTTCGCCCCTGTTTGGGCGAATAAGGTTCCTGACAGTTAGTTTCATCACGTCTTGCCCTGATGATCGTCCCCGACCACCGATACGCCAGGATACGCCGGTTGCCGGACTGGATTCTTCCCCCGACTCACCGACGTAGCAGTGGGCCGTGGTGAGAATCGCCATGGAGGTGGTGGCCGGGGAAGGGGCTCGCCCCCCGCCCTGCCCGCACATTCGGCGCTCCTCTCCTGTCCTCCGAGGAGCGGAGGGAGTGCGTGGCGATACCCGGGGAGGGGTGCGGAGCGTTCATGGGGCAGAGCGAGAGGCTGCATGCATGAACGCAACCTATTCCCCGGGGCACGCTGGAACAGAGCAGGGGTGCCTCTCGGTCGCCACCCCGGGGATCTCTTCATAGAAAACGCCGATGAGGCTGCGTTCGGCCACAGGCTCAACCGATGAACATTTCCGAAGGGCGATAACCGCAGGTACATCGCGGTTGGGAGCGCAACAATCTGAACCCCTTTTTCGATTCTGATGTGGTTTTCATGTGAATGCTCCACTAGGTGGCTCTACAACAAACTTCTGGAAGAGTGCGGCGCCAGCGTTGGTGTGGTGCAAGAAGGGGGAACCTGCCCGACAATCGCACGGCAGCAGTTATTCAAGGATAGATACGATGTAGAGAGAAAAGGATACACAAAAAGACGACGTCAAGGGGGGAAGTGTCTCGTGTGATCCAAGTCTCTCTAGATATATTTAGTCGGGTTGTGTATATAATTATTTTTAAATTCAACTGGTGAGATATAAAGGTTCTGGCTGGTTGCCCGGATGTTTATGAAGAGAGCAGGCGGAAGACTCACACTTCAACGGGGGACGCTGTGTATCCCCGGCATCCCTAACGATCGACTCTG
>NZ_DAQR01000072.1:7890-12191 GCF_002502935.1 Methanoculleus sp. UBA413 | reverse complement strand
GCACGCCTGCTGGAGAGGGATGCGGTTACGCCAGCGCAAACGCGTGCTGAATAATGAAACCAGCATGATGAGCCATGACGAGAGACTGCGCGGATGAAAACAATGTCCAGGCCGTAGTGAAGCAATTGCATCGAATATTTCACACGCAACGTTGCTTCATGCGAAGGCACGAGGGGACAGTGCGGGATTTGGGCATTTTGGGCGACATGACGCAGCGACTGGTTGAGGAGGAGCCTCGGTCTGGCCTTTCACCGGGCCTGTCGATGTAGCGGTAGACTGTGGCGGGGGCAGGGAGGGTCTCCCTCCGATGCGGCAGCCGTCTCCAGGACACAGATAGGCCCGAGAGCCCTGGTCACCTGGACCGGAGGTTTCAGGGAAAAATATTTCCGGTATGCAGTACGCCCATTTTCCTGCAACCCGTATCCGGCGCCGGCTCCACCAGGGCCGACAGCCCGGCACCAAGTTTGTTGTCTCTTTCGCAACAAATAATTTATCTTCATGCGGCGGAGATGTATACTAGAACAGAGGCAGAGCATGAGATCACCATTCCAGTTGATTGGCGAGAGTATTACGCGGCGGCCGATGGCAGTCGCTGCGATCTTTATTCTCGTCTTTATCATTGCACTCTACGGCATGGGCCAGACCACCATGGAGACGGGGAGGGATACCTACATCGACAAGAGTACTCCCCGCGGTGCCCTGCTCGATAAGTACCTGGACACATTCAAGTCCGATTCGGTCATGTTGCTCTTCGAGTGCGACAACGTCCTCGATACCGACGTCCTGGCGTATATCGACCAGTTACAATCCGAGATCGGCCGCGAGGAGTACGTCGCCGGAACCCTGAGCGTCATCGATATGGTGAAGCAGGTGAACGGGGGCGCGCTCCCTGCATCTGAAGCTGAGATCATCATGGCAAAAGAGAAGGTGCCGCCTGAACTCCTCTCCCGGTACCTCCCGTCCAATATGATGACGATCAGCGTCGTCACCCTCGCGCCAGGCGTCTCCAAGGATACCCGGGATCAGGTCCTCGACAGCATTGAGTCGCGCATCAGTTTCTCTGATGCGCCCCCGGGCGTCAAGGTGACCGTGACCGGTTCGCCTGCTTTCGCCAAGCAGATGGGCGAGGAGATCAACGACTCGATGGGCGTGCTGATCGGTGCCGCCATGCTCCTCATGGTACTGGCCGTGGGCCTCCTCTTCGGGCACGTCCGTTACCGGTTCCTGCCGGTCTTCGTGGTGGGGACAGGACTTATCCTGACCTTCGGCACCATGGGGCTTGTCGGGATCCCGATCAGTATGGTCGTGATCGGCGCGTTCCCGGTGCTGATCGGAATCGGTATCGACTACGCCATCCAGTTTCAGTCCCGGTTCGATGAGGAGGCACGGCACGCCCCAATCCAGGAAGCGGCGATAACGACCATCCGGAACTCAGGCCCCGCAATCCTGTATGCGATGATTGCGACGTCGCTTGGGTTCATCGCCATGTGGATATCTCCCGTGCCGATGGTCCGCGACTTCGGTCTGGTCTGCGTCATGGGGGTGGTCTTCTGCTACATCTCGGCCCTGATCATCGTCCCGACGTTCGGCATTCTGGTCAAGTACCGGCCGAAAGCAACAGGTAACGAGTCCACCGGTTCTACCATGGAGGCATATGACCGGTTCCTCGGTGGCGTTGCGGGGAAGATCGCAAAACACCCGGTCCCGATCCTTCTGGTCCTCGGGCTTGTCGCGCTTGTCGGCGTACAGCTCGATGCCTCCATCCCCATCAACTCGGATGAAGAGACCTTCGTCCCCGACGATATGTCTGCAGTTGTCGACCTGCAGAAGATGCGGCGCACCATGGGATCGACAGATACCCTGCCGCTCTATATCAGGGGCGACGGCGTCACGAACCTGGACACCCTGACATGGATAAAAAAGTTTGAGGACTATGAGGTAGCCAACAACGATAAGATCACATCGGCCACGAGTATCGTCACCTACCTGGTCCAGTACAACGACGGCAGGATGCCGACGACCCAGCAGGAGGTCGACGCGGTCCTGGCGCGCATCCCTGAGGAGACGAAGAAGCCGTACCTGAGCGGCGACACCGAGACGGTCATCGAGTTTGGCCTTGTGGAGATGGAGAACGAGGTTGCCCTCTCGCTCGTGGACCGGATGAAGAGCGATGTTGCATGGAACTACCCGCCACCGGGGATCACTGCAGAACCGACAGGGATGATCGAGATGTTCACCAACCTGATGACCGACATCTCGGAGAGCAAGACGACAATGACGGTCCTCGGGTTCGGGATGATCTTCGTCTTCCTGCTCCTTGTCTATAGGAAGCTGACTGCGGTCTCACCGGTCATCCCGATCATCTTCATTGTAGGCTGGAACGGGGCGATCATGTACCTGCTCGGCCTTGACTACACGCCGCTGACCGCGGTGCTCGGGTCGATGACGATCGGGGTGGCCTCGGAGTACACCATCCTGATCATGGAGCGGTTCCAGGAAGAGCGGAGACGCGGAAAGGAGAGGCACGAGGCGATCCAGCAGGCAGTCCAGAAGATCGGAACGGCTATCACCGTGTCAGGCATGACGACGGTCTTTGGATTCTCGGCGCTGCTGCTCTCCACGTTTAACATCATCAGCAACTTCGGCATCGTGACGGTCATCACTGTCGGGTTCTCGCTCCTCGGCGCGATCCTCGTCATGCCGGCGGTCCTCTCCCTGATGGACCGGTTCAGCCGGCAGGATACGAATGAGAGCGCAGAGACCGCACCTGCCTCACTCTAGGTCCGGGATGCTGCCCGGGAACCCCCTCTTTTTTATCCACAACAGGTTGGTTTTTCGAAAGGTACTCAACCAGGCACAGACAACCAAAATTCCTGGAACTTACTTCTTTGCGCTCACGGGCACTACTGGAGCATTTCACCTAAATTTTACATAAAAATCCCCTCAAAATTGGAAACGGATCCCTAGAGCACATCCCAAAAGTGCCCTGCGATCGAATATCCACTTGGTTCAGAGTATGCTGACGCACGTTCGCAAAGAATGAGCAATAGCCAGCGTCAAAAGCGCTGACAGGTTTTTCCCGGGTATCGCCACACACTGCCCCCGCCCCCGGTAGGGGCGGGGGGAGGAGCGCCGAATAGGCGGGCGGGGTGGGGGGTTCGCGGCGGTGCTGGCGTTCAACCGGGGCACTTCAGAGGTGATCGCCGGCGTTGCCATCGCTGCCGCCATCATTCCGCCGACGGTCGTGACCGGTCTTGTTCTGGTGCTCGAGCCCGTGAGCCTGATCTCGTCTGCACTGCTGGTGGCCGGGCAGATCGTCGGGCTGATAGCGGGTGCGCTCGTCGCCGTGACCCTGCTGAAGGTCGAACCCCGGGAGGCCCGCGACAAGGCCGTCGCAAAACGGTACCTGATACGGTCGGTCGTACTGATCGTGCTTCTCTTCGCCCTGCTTCTCTGGCTCACCTGGTTGATGTGGAGGTAGTTTGTATCACTTAACCTCCACCCGCTCACCGGTGACCATGTAGCAGACCTGCTCGGCGATATCACAGGCGTAGTCACCGCAACGCTCCAGATATCGTGCGACCATCACATAGTCCATACACCGGGTGATGTTTTTCGGGTCCTCCATCATGTAGGTGACACTCTCCCTGAAGATGGCATACCTGAGGTCGTCCACGACATCATCCCGGCGCGACATCCCCTCGATGAGCACGATATCCTCTGTCCGGTAAGCCTTGAGGGCATCGTCGATCATGGCGCAGACCAGATCGGCCATATGCGGCAGATTCATCAGGTTCCCGATATGCGGCTTTTCTGATAACCCTTCCACGAGATTGGCGATATCCTTCCCGTATCGGCCGATACGGAAGAGAGCAACATTCATCCGGAGCGCACAGACGATTGAGCGGAGGTCGCGTGCCATGGGCTGGTAGAGCGCGATGAGCCGGAGTGCCGCCTCCTCGATGGCGAGGTTCCGCTCTGCGAGTTCCACTCTCCGGGCATGCACCTGCCTGGCAAGTTCGGGATCCTGATCCTGCAGGGCGGTCATCGCAAGGGAGAGCATACCGTAGGCGAACACCCCCTGCTCCCGGACCATGTCCTTGAGGTCCTTCAGTTCTTCACGGTACTTGTTAACCATGGGTATCCTATCCGAAACGTCCGGTCACGTAGTTGTTGGTCAGCTCTTCCTGCGGGTTCTCAAAGATCCGGGCAGTCGGCCCGAACTCGATCAACCGTCCCAGGTACATGAACCCCACAACGTCGCTGACCCGGGCTGCCTGCTGCATGTTGTGGGTCACGAT
>NZ_DAQR01000072.1:1376-7719 GCF_002502935.1 Methanoculleus sp. UBA413 | reverse complement strand
CTGCCTGCTGCATGTTGTGGGTCACGATAACAACCGTGTAGTGCTCTTTGAGGTCGTTGATGAGGTTTTCGATCTTTGATGTGGCGATGGGATCGAGCGCGGAGCAGGGCTCATCCATGAGGATTATCTCGGGCTCGACCGCGAGCGTCCTTGCGATACAGAGCCGCTGCTGCTGCCCTCCCGAGAGCCCCATCGCAGAGTCGTGGAGCCGGTCCGCCACCTCGTCCCAGAGAGCAGCCGCTTCCAGGCTCTCCCTGACGATCGCGTCCAGCACCTTCCTGCCACGGACCCCGTGGACGCGAGGGCCGTAAGCCACATTGTCGTAGATGGATGAGGGGAAGGGGTTTGGCTTCTGAAAGACCATCCCGATTCGCTTCCGCAACTCCACAACATCGCAATTTGGGTCGTGGATATCCCTGCCCTCAAAGAGGATCCTGCCTTCTATCCTGACACCCTCGACGAGATCGTTGAGTCGGTTGAAACAGCGAAGCAGGGTCGATTTCCCGCACCCGGACGGCCCGATCAGCGCGGTGACCCGGTTCCGCGGGATAGAGACCGATATGTCGCGAAGTGCCTGGTTCTCACCGTAGTAGAGGTTTAGATGTTCTGCTGTAAGGATGCTGTCTCTCTGCATTGTGGGTCACCACCTGACCGACTTCTGGTAATGGTTCCGGATGAGGATCGCTACCAGGTAAATGGCCATCACCAGCACGAGAAGCACCAGTGCCGTCCCGTACTGGTTCTCCCTTGCCCCCGGGACGTTGGTCGCCAGGATGAAGAGGTGATAGGGGAGCGCCATCACCGGCTCCATCACCGACGCGGGGAGGAACCGCCTTGAGAAGACGACTGCGGTGAAGAGAATCGGCGCGGTCTCTCCGGCCGCCCGGCCGATACTGAGGATCGTGCCGGTCAGGATCCCGGGCACCGCCGGCGGGAGGACGACCCGCCATATGGTCTCCCAGTGCGTCGCCCCGAGGGCGAGGCTCCCCTCCCTGACGCCGCCCGGGACGCTTCCAAGCGCCTCTTCGGTCGTCCTGATGATGGTGGGGAGGATCATCAGCCCCAGCGTGATCTGACCGGCGAGCAGCGACACTCCCAGGTCCAGGTAGAGCACCAGGAACGCAAACCCGAAGAGGCCGAAGACGATCGACGGCGTGCCGCCCAGGAGGTCGACGCCTGCCCTGATGATCCCGGTGATGCGCCCGCCCCGGGTATACTCGTGGAGGTAGATGGCCGCACCGATCCCGATCGGAAGGGCGAAGAGAATGGCACCCCCGACCAGGAGGAGCGTCCCGATGATTGCCGGGCCGATGCCTCCCGCCCGGCCGAGGTCGCTTGACGGCGCGGTCAGGAACTCCCAGGAAAGAGCCGGTGCGCCGTTGTAGACGATATCAGCGAGGATGACCCCGAGGAAGAGGAGCACGATGCCGATGGATGCATACACAAGCCCGAACGCGATCTTCTGCTTAATCTTTGGGGAGATCCTGTGCAGCGTGTATTCCACTGCGGGCAGGGCGACAGCGGTGACGACGGCGACCAGGGCTCCTGCGGCAGCCGCAACGAGCCCGAGTATGCCGATGCCGAGAACCGCACGGGCATAGGGCCTTGCTGTGCTGCCCCTCACCTTCCGGGCTGCTGTTGCTGTGTGCCGCTCGCTGAGTCTCCGGAGGATACCTCCTGCCAGGAGGTTGACTGTGAGGGTTATCGCCAGGAGGACGACCGCGACGCCGAAGAGCGCATGGTAATGGGTGCTGCCGACGGCGACCTCCCCCATCTCGATGCCCAGTGTCCCGGTGAGCGTCCTGACCGGGGAGAGGGCGTTCCAGAGGGGTTCTGGAATGATCGCGGCGTTGCCGGCCACCATGATCACCGCCATCGTCTCGCCGATCGCCCTTCCCATCCCGAGGATGACCGCGGCGGTGATGCCCGAAAGGGCTGCCGGGATCACGGTCCCTGTAATCGTCTGCCAGTGCGTCGCACCGAGGGCGAGGCTCCCCTCCCGGTACCCGCGGGGCACGGCACTGATTGCGTCCTCCGATACGCTGACGATCGTCGGGAGCGCCATGATGCCGAGCAGGATGGACCCGGCAAGCCAGGTCTCGCCGGACGCGACATCAAAGACGAGACGGATCTGGTCGGTCAGTATGACGAGACCGAAGAAACCGTAGACCACCGAGGGTATCCCTGCCAGGAGCTCGATGGCGGGTTTCACGACCGCCCGCACCCGGGGTGATGCAAGTTCGGCGATGAAGACGGCACTTGCGATCCCAAGGGGGATTGCGATTACCATCGCGCCGAGCGTGACAAGGAGCGTGCCTGCGATCAAAGGGTAGATGCCGTATGTGGGCGTCGCTCCCGTCGGGTTCCAGAGATCGCCGGTGATGAAGTTCCAGACCCCGACCTCCTCAAAGATAGGATAGCCGTTCCTGAGCAGGAAGATGAAGATGAAGAAGATGGCAACGACGGCGAAGATGGCCGTACAGAACCAGAGTGCCCGGATGGCTTTTTCGCGAACCTGCCGCCCTTTTTTCCAGGGAGAGAAAGGCTTATTGGGGATGGACGGTTCTCTGGCCGTTCTCGGCCGGGGATGGGGGGCCGGATTGCCGGGCCCGCCCGGTCGCCCCCCGCAGAGCGGCGCCATGCCGCTCGATAGAGGGGTTCGTTTACGAACATTGTCTCCTTTGTTCATGGTTACCAGACCGGGGCCCATGGCCCCATACCACGACCATCATCTGTGCACGTTGGCACCGTGGTCTGGTTTAGCATGTAAGCATGCCGATGGAAAGATGTTCCCGACGGAGACTATATGTGTATATGTACGGTCAATAAACAATATTGTAGTATATACCTGTGGCAAATGTATATATCATTCCGGCACCAACGCTTATCGAACATGGAGATCCGAAAAGTCCAGATCACCGGCGGCTCGTCGTATATTGTATCCCTGCCGAAGCAATGGGTTAAATCCATGAATATCCAGAAGAACGACCCGATAGGGCTGATCGTGCAACCCGACGGCTCACTTCTGGTCACCCCGAAGATCAGCGGGGAGTCGGTCCACCGGGTCAGGGTCTTTGAGGTCGGCGCCACGACGGACCGCACGTTCCTGCTCCGCCTCCTGGTCGGGGCATATATTGCCGGTTTCACGACCATCCGCCTCGAAGCGAAAGGGCGGCTGCCGCCGTTTATACGGCAGCTGGTCAGGGAGTTCACGCAGATGGCGATCGGGCAGGAGGTGATCAGCGAGACAAATTCGTCGATAACGCTCAAAGATCTCCTCAACCCTGCTGAGATGCCGTTTGAGAACACCATAAAGCGGATGCACGTGCTGGTCCGGGGCATGCAGCAGGATGCGATGGCTGCGCTCCGGGGGCATGATGAGGCTCTCGCCGAGGATGTCATCGCGCGGGACACGGAAGTTGACCGGCTGCACTGGCTCGTTGCGCGGCAGGATAACCTCATCTTGATCGATACCACACTCTCGCGCCGGATGGAGATCCCGGTAAGGCAGGCGGCGTATTACTTCCAGGTCAGCAGGATCGTTGAGCGGATAGGCGACCATGCCACCCGGGTGGCGTATAACGCTCTTGCCCTGATCAACCGCGAGGTCGACCCGGAAACGCTCGATCTCATGGACGAGGCGAGCACGCTTGCTCTCGATATCTTCTCGCGGAGCATGGAGGCGTTCCATGTGGGAGATATTGGACGGGCGAACGCGACGCTCCAGATGGTGCGCGATCTTGAGGAGAAGACCCGGGAGATCAACGCCAGGGTGCTCCAGGTCGAGGCGGTGGCGGCGATCCCCGCCGGCCAGATCGCAGACAGTATCCGGCGGATCGGGGAGTACTCAGGCGACATCTGTGAGAGCGTCATCAACTATATCATTGGGCAGGAGGCTTGACGGCCAGGAAGGACCCCGGACCTCCGGGCATACAGTAATCCCTGACCAGCACGAACTCTCTTTGCCGGTGGTGACGTGGCGAGCCTCATATCGATCGTCGTTCTCATCATAGTCTTTCTCCTGATCGCGGTCCGCAAGATCGGGAACGTCAGCCTCGGCATCTGGCAGGTGATGCTTCTTGGGGCCGTTGCCGTCCTGCTGACCGGAGAGATCACGCCGGAGGAGGCGCTTGCAGCAATAGACGTCGACGTGATGCTCTTCCTCTTTGGTATGTTTGTGGTAGGGGAGGCGCTCGCCGAGAGCGGCTACCTCTACCACCTGGCCTCCCGCCTCTTCTCCCGGGCAGAGTCGGTCCGGCACCTGGTCTTTCTCATCCTCGTCGGCGCCGGGGCGCTCTCGGCGCTCCTGATGAACGACACCCTGGCGGTCGTCGGCACCCCGCTCATGCTGTATTTCGCGCGACGGCACGGCATCTCCCCAAAGCTCCTGCTTCTGGCACTTGCCTTCGCAGTCACGACCGGCAGCGTCGCAAGTCCCATCGGGAACCCGCAGAACCTCCTGATTGCGCTCTCGGGGGGCGTTGAGAATCCGTTTATCACGTTCCCCCTCTACCTGATCGTTCCGACGGTGATCTCTCTCCTGGTGGCCTACGTATTCCTCTGCAGGGCGTTCCGCGACGAGCTCCACCCAGCGGCGCTGGTGCACTGCGAGGAGGAGATCCGCGATCCCTCGCTCGCGGCTCTTGCCCGCCTCTCGCTCATCCTTCTCGTCCTCCTGATCGTGGTCAAGGTCGTTTTGGTCATGTTCGTCCCGGAATTCGACATCAGGCTGACCTGGATAGCGCTTGTTGCGGCACTCCCGATTCTCGCCGGGAGCAGGCGGCGCGTCGAGATCCTCCGCCGGGTCGACTGGCCTACCCTGGCCTTCTTTGCCGGCCTCTTTGTCCTCATGGCGAGCGTCTGGCAGTCGGGGTTCTTCCAGATGCTCGTCGAGGGGAGTTCTATTGATCTCTCTGCCGTCCCGGTCATCGCCACGGTAAGTGTCATAGTCTCGCAGTTCGTCTCAAACGTCCCCTTCGTCGCCCTTTCCCTCCCGGTCCTTGCGCACCTCGGGACGTCTACACCTGCCATGATGGCGCTTGCGGCCGGGAGCACCATTGCCGGGAACATGCTGATTCTCGGTGCGGCAAGCAACGTCATCATCATCCAGGCCGCCGAGAAGGACGGAGAGACGCTGACGTTCCGGGAGTTTGCCCGGGTCGGTGTCCCGCTCACCGTCGTCCAGACGGCAGTCTACGTCCTCTTCCTCTCGCTCTTCCCGGCGTGAGACTCCATCGACCCCAGTTCTGCATCGAGATCCAGGTTGAGCGAACCGAACCTGATCGATGCGACGGCGGCGGGATCAAAGGGCGGGGCAACAACCGTAAGCAGGCGCCGCCTGGTGTGCATCTCCCCGGCGATGCCGAGGGCGAGGCTGAAGTTGTCGTGGTCGTTCAGCGAGACCAGGCGCCGTCTGGCCCCGTGGGGGTTCTTCAGGTCCGGTACCCGGCCCTGGAGCCCGAGACCCCGGAGCGGAACTTCTCGGGGCAGGGCCTCGGCGAAATAGGCAGCGAACCGCTCCTCACGGTAGCGTCGCCGCTCGGTTGTGGTCCTGATGACGGCCGCCGGGGATACGGGGACCCGGTGGATCGTGATCGCGGGGTGCCGGGCGAAGTTCGCGAGCAGCGGTTCCAGCTCCCGCCCGTGCTGGAGGGCGACAAGCCGGGTGGGGCGGAGCAGGTCGACCATCTGGACCTGGAACTCAATGCCCACCCCGCCGAAGACGAGCCCGGGTGAGTCGATGATGGTGGCGTCTGCCCCCAGTTCAGCGGCCTTCTCGACGAGACGCTTTGCCCCGGTCAGCGTCTGGAGGAAGTGGCCGCCCGGGGATGTCGAACCGACGAACCTGAGGTGGGCCCGGCCGGGCAGCCCTGGTGGGAGGGGGTAGAGGACCATCCCCTCGGTCGTCGGCGGGCCGACCGTCGACTGTCCGGTGTCGCAGTCGACGTATGCTGCCCGCATATGAGCTGCTGTTTTGTCAACGAGGTAACGACAGAGCGTCGTCTTTCCGCTGTTCGTCGATCCGATGACGTAGATGCGCTCAGGAGTGTCCGCCTGCGAGAGTGCCGCGGCGAGTTCCTCCCACCCCTCCCCGATGATGATCACGACCTGATGAACCTCCTCGATAGAACAGGTTGCGGTTCATGGATATAGTGGTTGATTGTCTGGCCCCTCCGGAGATGGGTGCGCCTGTGCGGGGGGCTCGCCCCCATCCGGGCATGATTCCCGCCACGGTCCACTGCTCCGGGGTCTCCGGGGATCAGGCTGGTTTCATGCGCACAGCATGAGGCACAGCCTCACGGCCACATCAACACGACGATTGCTCCGGTGTTGGAGAACTCTT
>NZ_DAQR01000072.1:0-1181 GCF_002502935.1 Methanoculleus sp. UBA413 | reverse complement strand
GGCACTAAAAAATGAGGGGCGAGTATCTGATGAGGGTTAAATGAGCCCGAGACTGGAGAGTTCGGAGAGGATCCGCTGCACCGCACGCCTGGCATCTTCGGGCTGCTTGCCGCCCGTGATGATCAGTTTGCCGGACCCGAAGAGGAGAACGACCACCTTCGGGTCGTCGAGCCGGTAGACGAGCCCTGGAAACTGCTCGGGCTCGTACTCGATCTTGTCCAGATTGAACCCCACGGCGATCTTATTCAGGTTGATCGGCGTCCCAAGATCGGCCGATGTGACGATATTCTGGACTTTATAAGTCAGGTTTTCAGGGATGTCGATATTGAGTGCGCGCAACTGGTCGCCCAGGATCTGCAGGCCCCGCGAGAGGCTGTCGATGCTCTTTGCGCCGGTGAGGACGACCTTACCGGACCCGAAGACGAGCGCCGCGATCTTCGGGTCCTGCATCCGGAGAACGACGCCGGGGAACCGTTTCTTATTGTACTCCGCGTCTTTCAGCTGGGAGGCAAGGGAGTTGAGATCAAGAGAGTCTGTCACTTTTGCGGAAGCGACAATATTTTCTATCTTGAGGGACTCCTCTGGTCTGTGCTCTTTCATATTTATAAAGTGCTTAAAACAGTATATAAATGGTTGGGTATTTATCCAGCGGGGTTCCGGGGACCAGGCGGGAAGACCCCCACGCATGCCCGGGTATGAGAGCGACGCTCTTTCGTCGGGATGACACCTCCCCCGGGTTTTACCATCATGCCGGGGGAGATCCCGGTACACCCGGCCTGTAGACCTCCTCCCTGTCTGGCGGGGAGGTCGTCCCCAAACGCCTCTGCCGGGAGGGGGCTCGCCCCCATTGGCGTTAACGTTCGATATGGAGACTTGTGAGGATACCGTCCAATTCAGGAGACGAACGTCGGTTTCGGGTATTACTGGTCGGCCTGTGGCCAATCGTCCACCTCCTCGGAAAACGGTCGTGATCCTTGTCTGGGGGGCAATCAGCGAGAGCCCGACCGGTTCGCTCCGGAAGTTCATCGTGCCCGGGCAGGGTTTGCCCCTGGGGATAAGCCCGGGCACCGCCCCCGCTCCCTCAGGGGCGGGGGAGGAGCGCCGCGAGCCGGGCGGGGTGGGGGCTACGAGGAGGGATCTACGAGTTCCGCCGCCTGCGGGGAGGGGGCGAGCCCCCTCCC
>NZ_DAQR01000130.1:0-15695 GCF_002502935.1 Methanoculleus sp. UBA413 | reverse complement strand
CTGAAGAACGAGAACCCGACAGCAGTACCCATGACACGGCCGTAGTCACAGCCGGGGAGGCCGGTCTCGTGCTCAAGCAGGTCGTTGAAGTACAGGAGCGTCGAGGAGACTGCCTGGGCGAACCGTCCGGCACCACAGTTGACCATGGTGGCCGCCATGGTTCCCGCAGCAGCGTAGGCGTTCCAGAGCATGGGGTCCTTCGTGTCATAGAACTGGAAGTATCCGCCCTTCTTGCCGGGGGTGATAACCTTGTCCTCGATAGCACGCTCGACCAGGCTCTGGACGACGGTACCGATGGTTCCGGTCGACCCGTTCTTCTTGACGAGGTCATAGACCAGATTGTTCGCGTTCAGGCCCTGGTAGGCGTAGGTGAGCAGCTGGGCACGCTCAAACGGTCCGATGGCATTACCCATCTCAAACATTCCTGCCTGCTCGAAGGTGGATGCGAGTGCAGCGCCTTCCATCGCGTTCTTGTTGGTCATCATCACAACGTGGTTGACCGGGATGTTCCGGAGCGCGTAGCCAAGACCCTCGTTGTTCTGGGGGATGTTCAGGATCGAAGTAACGAGCGCACCCTTCATATCCATTGTGTGTGGGTAGGCACCCCAGACCGCTCCCTTGACCATAGCCGCGTCGAACGGTCCGACATCGAACTGCTCGACGATCGCGTAGGTGGTTGCGGCTGCGACCGACGTGATCGCGGCATCGTAGGTAGATGCGGCCTCCAGGCGGGCGCTGGGCACCTCGACAAGGAACAGCTTGCCGCCGCTGAACTCGCGGATCTTGGTGTCGTCGCCTTCCTGGACCTGGACCATCTCCTTGATCTTACCGATGACAGCATCCTTGTTGCCGACGATGTCAAGATCCATCTCCCGCCCGAGGACATGGCCCTTTCCTACCTTTCCGGTCTTCAGGGCGTCCTGGATGCCTCCCAGGTTGACTGCAATCGTCCTCTTGGTGAGGTCGATGATCTTCCTGGTCGCCGGGTTGACCAGCGGGCTGATCTTATCGAGCGGCACACCACTCTTCAACAGTTTGCCTGCATCATCGTACAGGTCAATAGTATCCTTGAATTTCGCCATAATTTTTCCTCCATTACCCTCTATGTGCATACAATCTGGAACTGTGAACTGAACACTAAAAGATCACTGAATGTAACTGACGGTGACTGGTGCACGTCCTTGTGGGACAAAAAGATAGTAACCTTCTCTAGTAATATAAGCGTTGCTATTTACACCTATGAACGGATATATAAACTAAGGTGAATATTTAAGATCTACAGAATAAAGAGTGATTGTACAAGAGAGAAGGTTTATTACAGCCCCGAGTGGGTGTTATGAGTCATATTTATAAATAGTACATAGTAACACCCGGTCGTCGCCAATGACATCCGGTCTCAGGATAGCACTATTACACCGGATGCGCGGTGGGAAAAAAAAGATCAGGGTCTGACCAGCTGGTACAACTTCCCGTAGATCATCTGGCCTTTCCGCTTTCTGTGGCGTTCCCCAAGGTCACCCTCGTAGAGGGCAAACCGTCCTTTGGTACCATCCACCTCGAGATCAACATCCTCCCGGTATGCAAACCCGGGCATCATGACGTCGATGTTACCAAAGACATAGATCTCACCCTCCACCATCTGGCCGCCAAGACGACTCTTCGCATCACCCTTGATGATGATCTTCCCGCCTTCAGCGTGGGTGCCCACGTGAACGTCGACGTTGCCGCCGACGACGATCTCGCCGCCGTTCATGAAGGTGCCGAGATCGCTTCCGGCGTCACCCTTCACAACAATCTTCCCGCCGGCCATGCCCCGCCAGTCCCCACGGTATGCGGAGCCGAGATAATTACCAGCATTGCCGTTGATGACGATCTCGCCACCCTTCATGCCGGTCCCGGCAAAGGCGTCAACGTTCCCGTTCACGGTGATCCTGCCGCCCTGCATCCAGGCACCGACGTACATGTCGGCGTTGCCGTTGACGACGACCTCGCCTGCGGTCATCTTCATGCCGATGTACTTGACCCGGGAGAGGTCGCCGTTGACGACGACCTTCGTCTCTGCCGCGGTTGCTCCGGCCTGGCCGGAGACCTCAAAGAAGTCTCCAAGCCGGTGCACCTCCCTTCCAATATAGACAGGGAGGTCAACGATCTCTTCTCTCTTCTTCCCTGCGAACGCATCGGGGCTGATGCAGTCAGCCTCGAGGAACAGCCCGGGCTGGTTCGTTATGGTGAGCGTAACAGTTTCCATCCTTCTCTACACCTCACTGTGTGGCATCAACCTCAATCACGTACG
The DNA here is from genome assembly GCF_002502935.1 of Methanoculleus sp. UBA413. Taxonomy (NCBI): domain Archaea; kingdom Methanobacteriati; phylum Methanobacteriota; class Methanomicrobia; order Methanomicrobiales; family Methanomicrobiaceae; genus Methanoculleus; species Methanoculleus sp. UBA413. The sequence goes on along the minus strand of NZ_DAQR01000130.1, from coordinate 13,402 downwards.
GGTTCGGCACGTAGTGGTGGCCGCTAACCTCGTAGTTGTTCAGGGTGACGGTGTAGTATCGGAGGAACTTCTCCTTGACGTCACGCATCACCTGTGGGTTCTCATTTACCCTGGCATTCACCCAGAGCGTCCGCTTGTTGCCGTTGCTCACGATATCATGGTCGTTGATGATCTGGACACCGGTCTTGAAGAGGTGCTCTGCGTTTGAAAATGCCTTCTCGATATCGTCCGGCGCGTACGGTCCGTTCGGGTTGAAGTCAAAGACCGCAACATCCGCTGCGAGGCCAGGCGCGAGCCCGCCGCACATCTCGCCGAGGCCGAGCGCCTTTGCCGGCCCTGCCCTGGTCATCTGCGCGATCTCGTAGAGGTCGAGTTCGCGGTCGATGCCGGCGAGGTGGGTGGCAGCGACGACTTTGTCCTTATGCTTGAAGGCATCGATCTGCTGCTCCCGTGCCTCCTGGCTCATCAGCCACTTCATGATACGCGGGTAGCGGATGAACGGTCCGGCGTTCGGGTGATCGGTGGTCATGAAGACCCGCATCGGGTCCTTCGCGAGCAGCGCGAGCTCAAGACCGATACACCACTGGATGGCGCAGACCTTGATGTTCGGGCTGTAGATGTAAGGTACGACACCCGACCCGGTCTCAAGTTCCACGTCGGCGTTTGCCCACTTCAGGTGGTTCAGCGCCGTGAGGTGGTGCTCGAACGGCCCGTCGGCGGTCATAGTCGTGGTCTCATCGAGCGTCACCTGACCAAGGTCGATGGTGATGTTGTCGTGAGAGTTCACGTAGTCCATGATCTTGTCCGCCTTGGACTCCACGTTCGCCCAGCTGTCGCCCCCGTAGGAGTGGAACTGGACGTGAGTGTGGTGCATAACCTGGTCGCGGCCGAACCTGCTCTTCGGCCTGACCCCCTCCGAGAGCTTGAAGGTATCAAGCGTTGTCGTGTAGTTGCCGGGGTTCCCGAGGTTGTTTGCGTGAATGTGCATCGAGTGCGGGAGGCCCAGGTACTCGTTCGCCTCGATGAGGCCCTTCACGATCTGCGCCGGAGTGATGTCAAAGTAGGGAACCGGGTCGTGAATGTTCTCACAGTTCAGGCCCCATGCCCAGGCTTCGGTGCCGCCGGGGTTGACGACCTTGACCGCATAGCCCTTCGTGGCCCGCAGGAGCCAGGAGATGTAGGCAGCGGCGTTCTCGATCTCGTTGTTCTTCAGGTACTCCAGCACAAACCAGTTGTTGCCGAAGACCGGGAACGCACCCTGGTCGATGATCGGGGTATCCCGCATCTCTTCGTGGGTGTGCCGGGCATAGAGCGGCGGCATGGCCGCTTCCATCACCGTGGTGTAGCCCATGCGGGCGTAGTTGTAACCAGTCCTGATGGTGGTCGGCACCGAGAACCCGCCCTGCATCCGCTCGATGCCGCGGCCGGGCCGGGTGTTGAATAATTTGTCTTCCGGCCGGAAGTTGCGGCCGATGTTCACCTTCGGACCCGCGACGTGGGCGTGGACATCGACACCGCCTGCCATGACGGTCTTCCCTGCCGCATCGATGATCTTCGGGTTCTTGACCGCGTTAGTCTCGACGACCACACCGTCCTTGATGGCGATATCAGCCACATCTCCCTTGATCCCGAGCACCGGGTCAAAGACGAAACCGTTCTTGATAAGATATTCTGTCATCCCTTACACCCCCTTGATCTCCTTGACACGCGCAAGGACATGCCTGAGGAACTCCTCATCGGTCATCATACCCTCCGGGGGCTCAACGACCTTTCTTGTCTCGATCGGCACGTTGTCCATCCGGTATGCACACCCGCCCACCTCGACGCCCACGAAGGCAACCGGGACATGGACTTTGCAGACCTCAGTGGTCGGGGTTTCGTGCGGTTCGACTGCGACCGAGGGGAGGTCGTAGATCTTCTTCACCGAACTGAAGGGGAAGTGCGCACCGGGATCGCTTCCGAGAACGAAGATGGCATCCACTTCGCCCCTGCGGAGCAGATCGTTCGAGGTCGTCTCGCCGGGGTTATAGCGGGCAAATCCGCGGGAGAGATCCACCGCGAATGGGAACCCGAACTGCCAGCCCCATACCTGACCGGAGCCGGTGACGTTATAGTGCCCGCGCATCGGCATAATGGCGGCTTTCGTGTACTCGTTTAAGTCACGGGTGACCGCGATGGCTGCATCGATGTTGTGATTCTTCCCGAGCGACTGGGTCACACCCATGCCGAAGAAGATGATCGTGAAACGGCCGCTCTTGAGAGTCTCCGCGACCTCGTAGATCTTCTCCTTCGGGATTCCGGCGACAACGTCAGGGAGCTGCTCCCCCTTGAACGCCACACGGAGTGCGTCGAGGAGCTCGTAGTCGCGCCCCTGCTCAATCTGCAGGTGGACATCCGCGATACGGGCGGTATCGGTGACCCTTGGATCAACGACGACCATCTTGCGGCCCGTATGACCCTTGCCGGTGAAGAATCCCCTGGGGAAGATCGAGTAGCGCGACATGTGCCGTGGATGGGCGTGAGCCGGGTTGCAGCCCCAGAAGACAATGCGGTCGGCACGGTTCTTGACCTCGCCGAGTGTGCAGCTCGGGATACCGATATCCTGAACTGCAATAAGGGATGTCCCGTGACAGACAGTCGCAGTGTTATCCATGACCGCCCCGACATACTCGCCGATCTCGGACCCGACAGACTGGGCCTCACAGTTTGTGGAACTCCAGCCGTACATCAGGGGTTTCTTTGCCTCGGTGAGTATCCGGGCCGTGTACTCGATTGCCTCGTCGTAGGAGATCTCCTTCCAGGAACCGTCTTCCTGCCGCATACGGGGGCGGGTGATACGATCCTTTGCCTGGGAGTGGAGGAACTTCTCGGCGCCGATGGCGCACGCGTTGTAAACCTCAAGGAGTTCCTTTCCGTCATCACTGACGACGACCTCAAGGTCGTCGCAGAGCGTTCCGCAGAATGGACAGACCACGTCAGTTACAGTCTTTGTCATGCCAGTTCACCCCTGCATCCTTTGCGCACCAATTCGAGCGAGCCGAGAACGGGTTCGTTCTTGGCTATCTCCACCTCAACGGGTGTGCCCTTGAACGTGGGCATCCCGGTTGAGTAGGTGTTCGGGTTGACTACCATGTTTGCCCATGGTCCCATCGGTATATACGCTACACCGGGGTGAGGACCCTGGGTTGCCTCGACCGCCTTGACGACGACACTGCCGTACTTGCTCGTGACGCGTACGTTCGTGTTGCGGAAAGTTCCAAGCTTCTTAAAATCCGCAGGGTCCAGCTCAATGATCCCACAGGCGGCGGTGTAGGCGGGTTTTTCCTTCCCCGCCTCCATCGACACCCCCTGCTGGATCGAGCGACCCGTGATCAAATTTACTCTGATTGCCATTATTATTCATCCCCTGTCTATTATTGTATTATTATTTATCTGGCAAACTCTTTGAGCGGGCTTGGGCCAAGCTCGTTGATGGTCTTGACGACGTCTTCCATGACCATGCCCCATTTTGCACCTTCAGATGCAGAGACGAAGGTCATCCTGAGACGCTTGTCGTCAAGACCGATATTCTTGAGGACACTCTTCAAGAGGAACATCCTCTTGGCTGCCTTGTAGTTGCCCTCAAGGTAGTGGCAGTCGCCGAAGTGACACCCGGAGACCAGCACACCGTCCGCCCCATCCTGGAATGCCTTCAGGATGAAGAGCGGGTCGATCCGGCCCGTGCACATCACACGGACGGCACGGATATCTGGCGGGTACTGGATACGGGCGCCGCCGGCGAGATCTGCACCGGCATAGGAACACCAGTTGCAGATGATGGCAATGATCTTGGGTTTCCAGTTCTCGTCTGCCATTTACTGTTCACCTCCGAGCAGGAATGCGTCAATCTGTGCTATGATCTGCGGGGTTGCAAAGTGCTGCATCCAGATAGCACCGCCAGGACAGAACCCGCCGCAGGTGCCGCAACCCTTGCACTTGGCCTCAGTGACCTGCATGACCGTGCGACCCTCCTTCTCGACGAGCGAGAGAGCCTGGTAGGGGCACTGGTTGATGCACAGCCCACACCCGGCGCACTTGTCCTCGAGACAGACGGCGAAGTAGGGCTCGAGCTCCACCTCACCCCGGTGGATCGGGATGGACGCTGCAGATGCTGCACCCTCTGCCTGGGCGACCGTGTCAGGAATATCCTTCGGTCCCTGACAGACACCGGCGAGGTAGACACCAGCGGTGGTTGTACCGCAGGGGTTCAGCTTCGGGTGGGCCTCAAGGAGCCAGCCGTCCTGCGAGCAGGAGACACCGAAGAGCCTCCGGGTCTTCTCAGTCTCGGCGGAGGGTTCGATTGCGGCCGCGAGCACGACCATGTCGACTTCCATGTCGATAGGCCGCCCAAGCAGTGTATCCTCTGCGTAGACGTGGAGGTTCTTGGTCGCCGGGTCTTCCAGGATGTTTGCGACGCGACCACGGATGAACTTCGCACCTTCGTTCTGGATACGGTAGTAGAACTCCTCATACATCTTGCCAAAGGACCGAATGTCCATGTAGAAGATATAGGGCACCGCGCCGGGGATCTTCTCGATGATCTGGTGGGCGTGCTTGAGCGAGTACATGCAGCAGAACCGCGAGCAGTAGGGCTTGCCGACTCCGGTGTTGTCACGGGAGCCTGCACAGAGGACGAACGCGACCTTCTTCGGGGTTACGCCGTCGCTTGGACGGATAAGGTGACCGCCGGTCGGGCCCGATGCGCAGATCAGGCGCTCGAACTCAAGGCTCGTGATGACGTTGTCGTAGTTCTTGTAACCCCACTCGAACTTCTTCTCGATGGGGAAGATGTCGTATCCCGTAGCGAGGATGACTGTGCCGACCTTGACGGTCATGAGTTCGTCCTTCGCATCGAGGTCGATAGCCTTTCTCTCCTCACCGCACGCCTCGACACAGAGCCCGCACTTGACGCAGGCGTCGAAGTCGACGGTGTAGATCAGCGGGGAGACCTGCGGGTGGTAGATGTAGATAGCCTTCCGGGGGGCCATGCCAAGCTCGAAGGGGTTGGGCTTAATGACCGGACAGACACTCTCGCAGTCTCCGCACCCGGTACAGCCGCCGCCGATGATGCCACGGGCTGTGGCCTCATCAGGGGTGAGGACACCCCGTGCCTTCTTCCGGAGGGTCACGTCGAAGTTGCCGATGTATCCCTCTACTGCCTCGACCTCGGTGTAGGTGAGGAGCTCGATGTTCTCGTTCCGGTAGACGTCCACCATCTTTGGTGTCAGAATACACTGCGAACAGTCCAGCGTCGGGAACGTCTTGTCGAGCTGAGACATCCTGCCGCCGATGGTAGGTGTCTTCTCGACAAGGTAGGTCTTGATCCCTGCGTTCGCAAGGTCAAGCGCAGCCTGCATGCCGCCGACACCGCCGCCGACGACCATCGCCGCCTTCTCGACGGGGACGCTCTTCGGTATGAGGTCTTCGAGGAGGGCCGCCTTTGCTACGGCGATCCTGACTGCATCCTTTGCCTTTTCGGTGGCCTCTTCGGGCTGGTGCATGTGCACCCACGAGTTCTGCTCACGGATGTTTGCCATCTCGAACCTGAAGGGGTTTAAGCCACCCATCTTGGTTGCGTTACGGAACGTGGGCTCGTGCAGACGGGGCGAACAGGCCGCCACGACGATTCCGGTCAGTTTCTGCTCATCGATGGCCTCCGCGATCTTGTTCTGACCGGGAGTCGAGCACATGTACTGGTAGTCGTCGGCGACGATGACATTCGGGAGCGTTCTCGCGTACTCCATTACCGCCTTGACGTCAATTGAGCCCGCGATATTGGTACCACAGTGGCACACAAAAACGCCAATTCTTGGCTCTTCATATTTCTTGACTTCTGCCATATATCTTGCACCTCACAGGATCTTCTTCAGGAACGGCTCGACACTGACGGCATGGAGGTCGAGTGCAAGCTCGTCCGGGCTCATGCCCTGCGCCAGTCCCAGGAGTTCGTTGTAGTGCAGTACCGGAAGTCCCCAGGTGATGCCGAACTTCTCCTCAATCTCGATCTGTCCCCTGTCATACTGGAGCTGGCAGAACGGGCAGACCTCGGTCAGTGCATCAGCACCGACTTCCTGCAGATTGATCAGCTTCTCGTTCGTTATATCGAGCGCGAATGCCAGGTCGTATCCACGGACACCGCCACCGGCACCGCAGCACTGCATCTTGTTGCGGTACTGGACCGGCTCGGCTCCAAGTGCGGCAACGAGTTCTTCGATCCACATCGGGTTCTCGGTGTCCCCGAAATGCCGCTCTTTTGCGGGCTTCAGGAGGTGACAACCGTAGTGGACGGCGATCTTCGCGCCGGTCAGGGGGCGTGTGACGCTGTCGGCGAGTTTCCTGAGACCTACGATCTTCGGGTCGTAGTAGAGCTCGGCGAGGTGCCAGACGTCGATGGATCCCTTGAACTCCATATCGATCTCTGCAAGCACCTCGTTGACCCCGTCGCGGAGTTCGTCGTTGTGCTTCAGTTTTTCGTTGACCTCGTAGATCGACTTGTAGCACCCGTTGCAGATGAGAGTAATATCCACACCCATCTGCTCGGCAAGCACGATGTTGCGTGCCGCCATCGCGTACCAGACGTTTAAGTCGATCGCACCGAACGCACCCGGTGCAGGGCAACAGCTTGCACCCTTTAGGGGCAGAAGATCGATGCCGACGTTCGCGCTGGTCCTGATGGCCGCCGCCTCAATGCCGGGGTACCGGTTCGGGGCGATGCATCCAAGGAAGAATGCGTACTGATGTCTGTTGCTCATAGTTTCACTCACCCTCTGCCAGAATTCTGTCTGCGTTCTCTTTCATCGCGTAATGATCCATGATCTTCCTGATACCCGGCAGGTATTCGGGGTATTTGTGCGTCGTCTCAGGATCCGCTTCCAGGCCGAGTTTCTCACGTGCAGCCCGGTTTGTATCGTTGTTCGGGACGCCGTGACCTGTCTTGTAGATCGCCTGAACGGTCTTGAGGAAGTTGCGCGGCACGATGTCCCGCTTGAACGCCAGGTTCCGCATCGCCATGATCGCGTCTGTCGGCGCGAGATCGCGGGGGCACCGGTCGGTACAGCTGTAACAGGTGGTGCAGAGCCAGAGGTCCGGGTCGGTGAGGACTTCTTCATCGAGGCCAAGGATTGCCTTGCGCATGAACAACCGGATACGATACGAACTCCGGGGTGCCGAGGGGCATGAACCGGTGCAGGTACCGCACTGGTAGCACATGTGGGCGGCTGTCCGTCCCAGTCTCTCAACTTCCTTGATAAACTCCGGGTTGCTATCGGACGCGTAGTAGTTCCTGTCCTGAAGCTTCTCAGCGAGTTTCTGGTCCTTGTAATCTTTTTTTACTGCCATTGGCTATCCCTCACGCCTCTTGCGCCTCTCCCAGAACTTTGATCTCTACCTCTCCGGGAGCGGTCTCCTTCACCTTCGATGTCCTCGTGGTGAGCAGTTTCTCCTTGATACTCTTGAAGAGGTCCGTATCCTTATCCTGCATCCTGATACCCGTCCGCCGCAGGATGATCGCATCTTCACTCGGGCATGCGTTGACGCAGGCACCACAGAAGATGCAGAAGTCCTTGTTGATGGCGATGTTTGGCTCAATCTCTCCCTTCATCTCCTTTGCAGGGACAGGGGAGGGCAGGTAGAGCGCGTTGCAGGGGCAGACCTCCACGCAGGTCGAACAGCCGCCGGGACACTTCTCAGGGTTGATCTCGATATCTCCCTCGAAGATCTTCTCGACGGTGATTGCCTCGGTGGGACAGGATGTGACACACCAGGTGCAGGTGCAACAGTCGTCCTGCTGGATATCAACCTTGCCCGGGAGTTTCTTGCTGATGACCTCGCGCTCGAGGGTGATTGCCTCCTCAGGGCAGGCCTCAACACAGATCTTACATCCGTCGCAGGTGCTCTCCTCCCACAGGACATCCCCTTCGATCTTGCCGGTCTCGGGGTTTGCGGGGTTGCGGACGACGGTGATGCTCGGGCAGAGCTCGCCGCAGATGCCGCAGACGTTGCACTTCTCTGTGTCGACATTAAACGTAGTCTTGGTCTCCAGTGCAGACTGGCGCGGTTTGCCGGCCTCATCGCCGCCCTCAAATGCGGGGACATCACGGGCGATGGCGTCTCTCGGGCAGACTTCCTCACAGATAGTGCACCGGTCACACTTCTCCTCGTCGATTACCGTGACCATGTCGTATGTGGGGAATCCTTCCTTCTCAAGGATCGGGAGCCGTTCCTCTCCATCGATCTTGAGCGTCATCGCATTGAAGGGGCACATGATGACACAGACGCCACAATACGAACACTTCTCAGGGTTGACATCAACAGGTTCGGCATAGTCGATTGCCCCACGGCGTGTCGCACCAACAGGTCCGAGCACGATTGCTTCCTCGGGGCAGGCGTCGACACAGATGCCGCAGCCTGTGCAGGTCTCTGCGTTCAGGATCAGATTGTTGACCGCCTTCAGGAGCCTCTGCTCCATGATGACGTTCTGTCCTTCCCGCGTCTTGGAATACTTTGGAAACAGTGCCATATTTCAGTATCACTCCTAGGCTTCCACTTTTCGGGCCTTCGCCCGGCTCTCCCACGGTCCTACAAGCTTGATGACTTCATAGGGGCATGCCTCGACGCATACGCCGCAACCGGCGCAGAGCTCGGAGTTAAAGTCGAGGATAATGGCTTTGCCGTCCTTGACTTTGTAGATCTTCTCCTTGGTTACCGGATCTTCGGTATGGAGCTCGAGAGCGTCGACCGGGCATGCCACCACGCAGTTGTTGCAGCCTGTACATCGTTCCATATTGATGTGCAATGCGAATGCCATGGTTATCACGCACCAGATCTGATCGATTAAAAATCGATATAAACAGAGTTGTCAAAGAATATACATAAACTTTCTGAAATTCGGCAGCCTTATATTCCAGAACTATGATTATCCAACAATTTTTATAAATTAAAAAGATTGTTGTGTAAACCCGATGCCGCAAATACCCCTCCCAAACGCATTCCCGTCCATGAAGGCAAACCGAAACCCTTAAATTTTAAATCAGGCCTTTTGATGAAAAACGGTGGCCAATCCGACCAGGTGTTGATGAGATCGGACCGAATCTCTCCCGAAACCGTCGATACCTCCATTCCGATCTCGCTGAAGGGTCCGGTACCTGCTGCGCGGTATGAGCGGTACCCTTTCCTCCATCCATCGATTCTCCTCCCCCATGTCGGGGGTCCACACCCGACCGCCGGAACAAGCGCGGGTCGACTGCCCCGCATGGCAGTAACCGCATACAGCCCTCACGCAGGGCGATCGTTTTGGGGTGCGCGCTTAAGGCCCGGTCCCCGTCAGGAGTATGGGATGTGAGCGCATCTCACCCGAAATGTGCAGCCAGATCCCCCTGCTCCACCTTTCCCGGCCAGGGCCGGCAGGGAGATCGCGCGGTACCGACCCGGCGGTGAATCCTGCCCGCCTGCCCGGGCCGCATATCCGGGACCAGGCAATAACCCCGGGTCCCGGAGGGCTTCTCCCTCCCACCGCGCCGCCGGGAAAAAAAGAAACCTTATTCTGTCCGCGTCGTGACATTGTAGCAAACGAGGTGTATTCTGTCCATGGAACTGAATGGTGTTACTATCGACGATACCTATGCAGAGGCGTTCCCGACCTGGGTGGCACGGCCCATTATCACCGCCGTCACCGAGGAGTGGGCATACAAGGCAGCAGTGGAGGCCGTTGGGTTTGCCACTTCCACCATAGGATGTCCGGCGGAGGCAGGCATCGACTGCTTTGTCTCCCCCGACGAGACCCCTGACGGGCGTCCCGGGTATGCGATCATGATCTGTGCGAGCAAGAAGAAACTGAAAACACAGGTGATAGAGCGCCTCTCCGAGTGCGTCCTCACTGCGCCGACGACGGCGGTCTTTGACGGGCTCGCTGACGTCGTCGCCGAGGTCCAGGAGAAGCTCCCGGTCAAGCTCCACTTCTTCGGCGACGGGTATGAGGAGAAGCGCGAGGTCGGCGGCAGGACGGTATGGGCCATCCCGATCATGGAGGGCGAGTATATCGGCGAGGAGGAGTTCGGCGCTGTCAAGGGCGTTGCCGGCGGCAACTTCTTCATCATGGGCGAGAACCAGATGGCCGCCCTTATGGCCGCACAGGCGGCGGTCGATGCCATCAGCGGCGTCCCGGGTGTCATCACGCCTTTCCCCGGCGGCATTGTCGCGAGCGGCTCGAAGGTCGGGAGCAAGAAGTACAAGTTCATGGGCGCAAGCACGAACGAAGCCTACTGCCCGACGCTGAAAGACAAGGTCGAGGATAGCAAGGTGCCCGAGGGCGTCAAGGCGATCTACGAGATCGTCATCGACGGCGTCGATGAGGATGCGATCAGGACCGCGATGGCTGAGGGTATCAGGGCCGCAACCAAGGTGCCGGGCGTGAAGTTCATCAGCGCCGGGAACTTTGGAGGCAGCCTCGGGCCGTTCAAGTTTGAGCTCGCGGACGTCCTGGCGGACTACCTCTAAATCTCTTTTTCTTTTGCGAAATTTCAGTGCCCCTCATCCTTCCGCTTCTGTTGTGTTGTCCTGACCGCGGGCCTGTGGGGGAAATAGTGTTTTGGAGTGCAACCTAGCAGTCGCAGTCACGAAACCACCATAACGCTCAGCCTCAGTACTTCGCTAATTTTGACAGCCAACAATGATGCGGCCTCACGTGACGCCTCAACGTGAGTTCTCAGCGCCCGGAAACTGGATTTCGCGGCTTCGCGGCTTCGCGTGAGGCTCTACCCCCCGTGCTGAAATCTCACGCGAAGGCGCGAAGAGCGCGAAGGGAAATCGATGGTTTGCCCTCCTGAGGACGGGCTCAAACATTTTAGCAAAGTACTGAGCCTCATGCAGCACGGATGAACACGGCCTCCCCCCTTTTCCAGACCGGGCGATTGCCACAGAAAAACGTTCCACACATGCTCCTTCGCAGGCCAAGCCCGTAATCGCGAGGAACGTATGCCCCTCTTTACCCGCCCCATCACCCTGCAACGTCCCTTATACCGCCACGATCGATCCCATTAAATATCGATATCACCGATAATCTTGTTAACGATATTTTCGGTGACATCATGATTTCGCTTACACCTGATGAAGTCAGGGCCCGGTTCGGGCCGTTGTTCTCGATGAAGTACCTCGTCATGGTCGACCAGAAGTCCGGGCTCGCTGAGATCCGGGAGCATTGCCGGGCTCGAGGGACCATCGAGTGGGATGCGGCGAACCGGGTGCGGGCGGGTGGGGCAATCCAGTCCTGCCACGTCGAGGGCACGACGATGACGATGCTCGCCCGGCTGGGCGCATCCCCGGCCAAGTTCGGGGCGGCCGGCCGGGAGATCGGCGGGCAGGCGCTGGAAGGGGTCGAGGTCGACGGTGATGAAGTGGTGACGACCTGGTCCGGCATCGCCGGGGCGGGCGTCGGTGTCGCCGCCTGCCTGCCCCAGGCGCCGGGCGTGATCAGGGCGGAGTACCCCTCCGAAGAGGACCTCCGGATCGGCGGGGCCCGGGCCTGCAAAGTGCGGATCGTCTCACCCCTTTATGAGAAGGTGACGATCGGGATCGACGATACCGACACCCGCGAGGAGGGTGCCACGTGGGTGCTCGCGCTCAAGTGCGCCGAGGCCTGCACCCTCGAAGGGGTGGAGTACCTGGATATGCGTCTTGTGCAGCTCAACCCGGCTGTGCCGAAGAAGACGACCAACTGTGTCGGGTCCGCCCTGAACTTCGCGGTCCGCCCGGGAAGGGTGGATGCGCTCCTCGAGTACGTCCGCGACTTCGTCGAGTCGCAGGCGGTCAGCGATGATGCCGGTATCGCCGTCTACCGCGGGATCGCGTTTGCGGAGGAGTCCCCGTATGCGAAAAGGGTCAAGACCGAACTCCTGACGGTCGATGAGGCTGAGGCAGAGGCCGCACGGATGGGTGTCCGGTTCATCGACTCAAACGCCAGGAAGGGCAGGATAGGAGCGCTGGGCGCTGTTCTCTGGGGGAACAAAGGCGTTGAAGCGGCGGGTCTCTATGGAGAGACTTTCTGATCCCTACACAATACAGTATCCACAGATCGTGGCAGTGGCCGACGAGAGCGGTGAGCGTGTAGAACTCATCGAGTTCTTTGACTGCACCGGCGGCGCGATGTGGGTGAAGCGCCACTATGCACAGAGCCCGCTTGTCCACTCAGTCAGGACCGTGGGCGCGACCAACCGCTACATTCTTTTGACCGGCAGCGCCGACCTCGCGCTCGAGGGGTCTGTCTTCCCGGCCGGGATCGCCGCGGTCGCCGTCGATGGAGAGGAGATTGCCGTCACCTACCGCGGCCTCGGCGGCGGTGGCGTGGGGGCATCCATCTGCCGCGCCTCAGCGCCGGGCGTCGCTCGCTATAGATGCGATCCCGCCGGCGGGGGGCGGCTCGCTGGCTCGACCATCTGGCTCCCCCGCCGCGAGCGGGTGATTATCGGGGTCGACGACACCGATACCCCGGATGAGGGCGCCACCTGGACGCTGGCCCACAATATCGCCCGGGCCGTCGAGGACGACCGTTCCCGCTACCTCTCCCACACCATCGTTCAACTCTATCCTGTCCCCTACCGGACAAAGAACTGTGTCGCCATCGCCTGTGAGTTCGCCACCTCTGATGCGGACGGACTGGTCCGGCGCTACCGCGACTACCTGGAGGACTACACCCTCTCGGAGGAGACCGGGATGGCGGTCTGGCGGGGATTCGATCCCTCTCCCCTTGAGGGGTTTGGCGCCCGCGTCAAGATGGGCGAGGTCTCGCCCGACGACCTTGCCGCCCTCGACGACCGCCTCTCTATCGTCATGGACGGCCGGGGCGTGATCGGGGCTGTGGCGGCGATCCCGTTCTATACGAGGTATGAGGAGGCGCTGGCGTTATGGAATGGATTCGGCTGAAGGCGCGGTTGCTTGAGGCAGGTTCTGTCCGCTTCTCCGGCGAACCGATAGATCGGTACGTCTCCCGCTCCGCCGCCGGCCCCTCGGCGGGAACGTCCGGCTCGCTCTTCTTCTCCACCGGCGCTCAAAGGGTCCGGGTATGCATTGATGAGGCAAGCCCCATCGAGGTCGTCCACCGCGGTAGGGGAGAGGCTGACCTCTTCATCGACGATGAGCGGGTCTGCGGCCGGCTCGAGCCCGCCGCGCTCCACTGCCCCCGCCAGGCCTACATTACGGTCAGCGCTTCCTGCATCTTCCACTGCCGCTACTGTCCGGTTCCCGGTCTCCCGGGAAGGCGGAAGGAGGTCGCCGAGATCGCCCGGATGGTCGAGAGCGTGGCCGACCGGGTCGACGCCATCGCGATCACGAGCGGTGTCGCGTCCTCGATCGAGGAGGAAGAGGCATACGT
>NZ_DAQR01000092.1:464-29592 GCF_002502935.1 Methanoculleus sp. UBA413 | reverse complement strand
GAAATTTTAGATGAAATGCTCTACTAGTGGTGGTCCGGTTGATGTCGCCTATCTGCGGCGACGTCACAACCAACTAGACCATAAGCCCCATCCATCAAGAAGGCCGCATACCTGCCCCAGATAACCGTTACGCTCCAAGTTTAGTGAGATCTTGCCCCATCCGGACCCCCGGTCCAGCCCGGACGATCTTCGCCCTGCCACGGCGACGTCACAACCAGCTAGACCATAAGCCCAACCCATAAAATCCCCGCACTCCTCCAGATGCCGCCCATCATATTTCGAAGGACTCATACCCCCATCCATCATATGATAACCAAATGACCGACAGAGACTCCGGCATCGACCCCCTGACGCTGATCCTCGCCCTCCTCATCCTCATCGGGATCATCATCGCCTTCTGGCCCCTCCTCGACGCCGTGGTGCTCGCGTTCTCCCTTGCTGCCGTCCTCGTCCCGTTCAAGCAGCGCCTGGCCGGCCGCTACTCCTCAGACCGCACCGCCGCCGTCATCATCACGACACTCTCCTTCGCCGTAGTCTCAGGAATACTCGTCCTGACGGCGGCGATCATCTACACAAACATCGACTACATCTTCGGCATGGCAAACACCATCATCCGCTGGGTGCAGACCTTCCCCGGCGCCGGCGCCCTCTCCCCCGAGATGCTCGCGGGAACCCTCCGGGCCGTCGTCGGTGCCCTCCGTGCCTACATCGAAGACATCGCCGGAGACCTCCCCATAATCCTCTTAAAGGCGTTCATCTTCTTCCTCGCGCTCTACCTCTTCGTCCTCTCCGGCGATCACGTTGCGCGGGAACTCCGGTCGGTCCTCCCCGGGCGCCTCGCAGCCTCAGTGAACAGCCTCTCAGGAAAGACCGTCGACACCCTCTACGCCGTCTACATCGTCAACGCCCAGGTGGCACTCATCACCTTCCTCGTCTCCATCCCCTTCTTCATACTCTGGGGCTACGGCCACGTCCTCTTCTTCTCGGTCCTGATGGGCATCTTCCAGCTTGTCCCGTTCCTCGGACCCCAGCTCCTGATCATCTTCCTTGCCATCTACGCCCTCGCCTGCGGCGACATCCCCGGAGCCGTCGCGATGCTTGTCGTCGGCTACCCCCTGATATCAGGGTCCGCCGACTTCTACTTCCGGCCCAAGATGATGGGGAAGCGGACGGCAATCCATCCCGTCCTGATGATGATCGGCCTCTTTGGGGGGCTTGCGCTCTTCGGGCTCCTCGGGGTGATCCTCGGCCCGCTCTTCGCCGCACTCCTGGTCTCCGCCTACGAGCTCCTCATCGCGCAGCTCCGGTCCGGGAAAGAGGAGGCGACGGCGGCCAACGGTCAGGGGTAACTATATCCCGCGCTCCGCCCCCTTCCGGAGCATGCCTGCCCGGAAGCAGCGGTGGAGGAGGAGCCTTCCGGCCGACCTCATGGCCGGGACGACCACCGCCCTCGTCGGCATCCCGCAGGCGATGGGGTTTGCCATCGTCGCCGGCGTCAACCCCGTCTACGGCCTCTACACCGCCACATTCGCGACAGCGATCGGGGCACTCCTCACCGGCTCCTCCTATCTCAAGGTGATGCTCTCAAACATCCTCGCGGTCTCGATCTACTCGGTTCTCGCCCCCATCCCGGAGGCCGACATCCCCGCCACCCTTTTTGTCCTGACGCTCCTTGTCGGGGTCTTCCAGTTCGGGTTCGGGCTCGTCCGGGCCGGCAGCCTGACCCGGTTCATATCAAACGCCGTCCTCACCGGGTTCATCATCGGGGGGGCGCTTCTCATCATCCTCGGGCAACTCGGGAACCTCACCGGGTACGAACTCGAGAAAGGCGGGATCAGGATCTTTGCGGCGGCCGACCTCCTCCGCCACGCGGGCGATATCAACCCCCAGGCTCTCGCGGTCGGCCTCCTCACCACCGGGCTCGTCCTTGCCTTCCGGCGGGTGCCGCACCTCCGCACCGCTGCCCTGCTCCTCCCGATCATCATAGCGACCCTCATCGTCCGGGCCGCGCAGATCGAGGTCGCGCTCGTCAGCGATATCAGCACCATCCCGGCAGGCCTCCCCGCCCCCGTCATCCCCGACCTTGCCCTCGCACCCAGGCTCCTCGTCCCGGCGCTCGCCCTCGCCATCCTCGGGCTTGTGATGGCTGTCGGAGTCACGGAGAAGACCCCGGAGCCTGACGGGACCATCGCCGACGTGAACCAGGACTTCCGGGGGCAGGGGATCACGAACATCCTCACGAGTCTCTTCCAGTGCGCACCGGCGAGCGGGTCACTCTCGGCGACAGCACTCAACGTGAGTGCGGGGGCAGAGACCCGGGCAGCAAACCTCTTCTCAGGCGTCATCGTCGGACTGCTCATCCTCCTTGCAGGGCCGCTCGCGGAACTGATACCCCTCCCGGCTCTCGCCGGACTCCTGATTCTCATCGGGGCAGAACTCATGTGCCGGCCTCACGAGATCGTCTGTATCTGGAAGTACTCCCGCTCCGGGCGCTGGGCGATGGTTGCAACCTTTCTCTCCACCCAGGTGCTCCCGCTCCAGTACAGCATCTACATCGGCGTCTTCCTCTCGCTTGCCATCTACCTGGTCACCTCCACCCGGGAGGCCTCCGTGGTACGCCTCGTGCCGGTGGGCGGAGGGATGTTCCGGGAAGAGCGGGCGCCTGACCGGCTCCCGGAGGGGCAGGTCACCGCCCTCTCGATCTCAGGCAACGTCTTCTTCGCCACACTCCAGGCCATCGAGCGATCGCTCCCGTCCCCCGAAGGAGCGAGGGGCGCCGTCGTGATCCTTGCCCTCCGGGGGCAGGTCGAGGCCGGGACCGGGCTCTTCCGGATGCTGGAGCGGTACGCCCGGCAGGTTCACGCCCACGGGAGCCGGCTCATCCTCGCTGAGGTCGACCCCGGGCTCCTTGCGGGCCTCAGCGAGACCGGAGCGACGGAGGTCATCGGCCCGGAGAATATCTTCGTCGCGACACCGGTCATCGGCGAGTCGATCTTCGAGGCTATCCGGGCGGCCGGCAGGTGAGGCCCCGCCTGGAAAACTCTTTCTTCCGGAAAGCCCCAATACCTGTTCTGTGGATATGACCGGCGAAAGTCTCTCCCCCCCGGCCCGCATCGCGATCGTCGGAGCGGCGGTCGTCATCGTCCTCGCAGGGGTCAGGGCGGCCACGCCGATCCTCGGTCCGTTCCTCGTCGCGGTCTTCTTCGCTATGATCACCGCGCCCGCCATGGCGTGGATGACACGCCGGGGGGTGCCGCCGGTCATCGCCGCCGGGACGGTGGTCGCGGGGCTCATCGGAATCCTCGTCGGGGCGGCCCTCTTCCTCGGGGCGGCCCTCACACAGTTTCTCCTCTCCCTGCCCCGTTACCGGGCGGCGCTCGAGGCGCAGGCGGCCGCCCTCGCCAGTTACGGCATCGACCCCGGCAGCATCCGGATCTGGGACTACATCGACCAGGGAACAGTGGTCAGGGAGGTCGCCGGACTCGCCCGGCAGGTCGGGAGCATCGCCTTCGACGCCTTCCTTGTCTTCATCGCTATCGGGTTCCTCCTCCTTGAGGCGCCCCGGCTCGCATCCGGACTCAAGCGGCACCTCGGGGCGGAGAGCCCCCTCTACCGGCACTTCTCGCAGTCGGGCCGGCTCCTCATCGACTACGTTGTGGTTAGGACCAAAGTGAACCTGGTCACCGGTGTCGGGACCGGGCTCTTCCTCTACATCCTCGGGGTCGAGTTCGCTGCGCTCTGGGGGTTCGTCGCCTTCGTGCTCAGTTACGTCCCCTACATCGGTCTCGTCGCTGCCGCAATCCCGCCCACGCTCCTCGCCCTGGTCGGGATCGGGCCGGCGGGCGCGGTCACCGTCATCATCGCCATCGCCCTCATCGACGCCGCCGCCGAGAACCTGATCTTCCCCCAGATCGCGAGCCAGGGGCTCAACCTCTCGCCGTTCGTCGTCCTCTTCTCCGTCGTCTTCTGGGGCCTCATCCTCGGGGCGGTCGGGGTCTTCCTCGCCATCCCGCTGACGATCGCGGTGAAACTCTTCCTCGAGAGCTGGGATGAGACACGGTGGATTGGTGAACTGATGGACGCAGGGGACCGGCGGGAGTAGGCCGGAGGCGTTATATACCCCGTGATATATCCTGTGCCGGATATTATTCAGGAGGGTATGTATGAGCGATCTGGTTGTCATCGCCTACGATGGCGAGGATACCGCGTTCCGGGTCAGAGACCGGCTGGTCAGCCTGACGAAGGAGCACGTCATCGAACTGGAGGACCTGGTGGTCGTCGTCCACCACCGGGACGGGAAGACCGAGATCAAGCAGTCCACCGATCTCGCAAGCCTGGGGGCGCTCTCCGGCGCCTTCTGGGGGCTCCTGATCGGCCTGATCTTCTTAGCGCCGATCTTCGGGCTTGCCATCGGCGCTATCGCCGGCGCACTCGCCGGACGCTTCTCAGACTACGGCATCGACGACAAATTCATAAATGAGGTCGCGGAGAGCGTCGGCCCGGGCAACTCCGCGGTATTCCTGCTCATCAAGAAGATGACGCCTGACAAGGTTGTCGACGCCATCAGGGACTATGGAGGCCATGTCATCAGGACGTCGCTCTCTGAGACAGAGGAGGCGAACCTCCGCGAAGCGTTCGGGGCCGGAGTACCGGCAAAAGCAGAAGTGCCGCCGCCCTCGGCGTAAGCGGGAATACGAGGGGGGTTATCTGCACGGAGCAGGACGGTTGCGGGCACTGATATCAGGCTTGAGCGGTGGTGATGCCGGGGATAGGGCCGGGGCAGGCAGGAGGACGTTTAACGATGCACCGTAACATATGGATGTATGAAGAGACCCTTCGGCCTCTACCTTGCCTACCTCTTCCAGTTCCTCATCGCCGCAAACATCTTCATCGCCCTCTCGCTCGGTGAGTACTCGCAGGTCTTCGGCGGCGTCCTTGCGCTCGGCCTGACACTGGTCCCCGCCATCGTCACCCGCCGGGGGAACATCACGCTCCCCTGGGAGATCAACCTCCTCGTCGCCCTCTCGCTCTACCTCCATGTGGCGGGCGGAGTCAGGGGGTTCTACGAGATCTACTACCCCTACTACGACAAGGTCGCTCACCTCATCTCCGGGATAACCGTCTCGGTGCTCGCCTTCGTCGCAGTCCTGCTCCTCGACCGGTTCAGCAGGCTCAACCTCTCCCGGTGGATGATCGTCGGGTTCATCATCATCTTCGCGATGGCGATGGAGGGGTTCTGGGAGATCTATGAATGGCTGTTCGACACCTTCCTCGGGACAAACCTCCAGCACGGCCTCGACGATACCATGCTTGATATGATCTTCGTCCTCATCGGGGCGGTCATCGTTGCACTCACCGGGAACCGGTACCTCTCAGAGTTCTCAAAAGAGGAACTCACCGGGAAGATGGTCCCAAAAGAACCCCGGAGAGAGTGACGGGCGGACATCACCCCCGGGCAGGGAACCCTTTTTTACCCCGGCGACCTACCGGTGATCAGGCAGACAGCGATCCCATGCGCTATTATAAAGACATCATATTCGAAAAGCCCGTACCGGAAGAGATCCGGCGGCTCGGGCTGCTCCCGGCAGACCTGCACTTTCACACCCGCTACTCCGACTCCGCCACCCGCGTTCGGGACGCACTGAAACTCGCGGCCCGGCGGGGGATCGGGCTTGCGATCACAGACCATAACGAGGTCGGCGGGGTGCTTGAGGCCGGGCGGCAGAAGAGCCGCGTCCCCCTCATCCCAGGGATCGAGGTCAGCGCCAACGACGGCCCGCACATCCTCCTCTACTTCTCCGCGGTCTCCGACCTCGTCGATTTCTACAGCCACCATGTCGAGAAGAACCGTAGGACCGGCCCCTTCACCGCGATACGCCTCGACACCGCCGGTATCCTCGAGGCGGGCGAGGGCTACCCCTGCATCACGGTCGAGGCGCACCCCTGTGGTTACGCCTTCCTGAACCGGGGAGTTCAGCGGTGCGTCGCCGGGGATTACATCGGCAAAGAGGTCTTCTCCCGCCTCGACGCACTCGAGGTCATCTGCGGCGGGATGGCCCGGTCCCACAACCAGAAGGCGGCCGAACTCGCCACCACCCACGGCCTCGGCCGGACGGGCGGAACCGACGGCCACCTCCTCCATGAACTCGGCGGGGTCGTCACCTGCGCAGAGGCCGATACCGCAGAAGAGTTCCTGGAAGCCGTCCGTAGGAGAGAGACCGTCATCATCGGCCACGAGCGGCCGCTCGTCGAGAAGGCGGTGATGGGGACCGCGGTCCTCCCGCACCACCTCCCCTACACTGTCCCCATCCTCCAGGCACGCTGGGAGCAGAGCCTCCCCAGGATCAGAAAGTTCGTCAGGGCCCGGCTGAACGGGTGAGCGGCCCTCTCACCCGAGCGGCGAGAAGAGCCGGGAGACCGACTCCTTCATCCTGACCCGGCGGGGCCGCGCCCGGTAGCTCTCCAGCGTGATCTCGGTCGAGACGACGAGGTCTTCCTCGAAGGCCCGTGCAAGTTCAGCCCCGACCGCCGCATCGTAGAAGAAGGCGTTCGCCTCAAAGTTCAGCCGGAAACTCCGCACATCCCAGTTCGCGCTCCCGACCGACCCTGCCTTCCCGTCGACGACGATCGTCTTTGCGTGGAGGAACCCGTCATCGTAGGTGTAGGCCCGCACCCCGGCGTCGAGGAGATCGCCGATGAACGAGAGGCTCGCCCAGTAGACGAACGGGTGGTCGGGCTTGCAGGGGATCATGACCCTGACGTCAACCCCGGAGAGCGCTGCGATCCGCAGGGCGTCGGTGACGCTATCGTCGGGTACGAAGTAAGGTGTCTGGATGTAGACCGACTCCCGGGCGGAGTTGATCAGTTTGATGTAGCCCTCCTTGATCGGGTTCCACCGGGTATCCGGGCCGCCGGAGACGATCTGGACCGGTGTCGTCCCGCGGTCGCCGGGGTCAGGGAAGTATTGGGAGCGGGGCCCCGGCCCCGGGTACTCGCCGGTCACGTAATGCCAGTCGAGGAAGAACCGGAGCTGGAGAAGCTGGACAGCCCGCCCCGTGATCCGGAAAGCGGTATCGCGCCAGGGGCCAAGAGGACCTTTTCCCAGGTAGTCGTCCCCGATGTTGAACCCGCCGATGAACCCCACCGTCCCGTCGATGACCGCGATCTTTCGGTGGTTGCGGTAGTTGACCCGGTAGACCGAGGGAAAGAAGACCCCGATCTCCCCGCCGGCGTCAGTCAGTTCCGAGAACGCCTTCCGTGACCCACCCCCGGCACGGGTTCCCATCGCGTCGAAGAGGAGGCGGACCTCGACGCCCTCCCGTGCCTTCTCCGCGAGGGCGTGGACGACCGCCCGCCCCAGTTCGTCGTTGTTGATGACGAAGTACTCCAGGTGGATGTGGTGGCGTGCCCCCCGGATCGCGGCAAAGAGCGCGTCGAACTTATCCTTACCCCGGGTGTAGAGATCGACCCGGTTCCCCCCGGTCAGGAACGCTCGGTTGTTCTGGAGGAGAAGAAAGATCGTCTCGCGGAACTCCTCAGCCTCGGGGGTGGAGAACCGGTAGTGGGGGTCGGCAAACTCACGGTACTGCTCCAGGAAGACCTCCTGCAGGAACCGGCGGTCCTCCTCCCTCTTGACGACAAACATCTTCTGCCGGGTGTAGTTCTGCCCGAAGAGCAGATAGAGTACAAAGCCGATCGACGGCAGGGAGAAGAGGACCACCAGCCAGGCCAGGGCCGCCGTCGGGTTCCTCCGCTCGAAGAAGACGATGGTGACGGCAAATATGACGTTGAGGACCAGGATGATGGCAAGTATTATCTCAAGGGCCATTCCGTTGCTGCCTCCCTGCCGGAACCGGGCATGACCATTCTATCTCTCCATAGAAGTATATCCGTCTGCCGGGGAGGGGATCTCCGGCCCGTCAGGCGAGCACCCGCACGAACCCGAGTGCGACAAGTATGAGAGAGACCGTGACAGCAACCCAGCCTATGGTGATGAAGAGGAGGGAGAGACCTCTGTCCCACCGCAGGATCCACCCGATCACGGCGCTCGAGTAGAGGCCGACGACCGGCATCGCCGGGAGGATGATGAGGGTTATTGCACCGTATTTCGCAAGATACGGTACCCTCTGCATCTTCTCCTCAGTGCGCCGGAGCATATCCCTGACGCGTACCGACTGGATGGCGAACGCATCGCAAACGAACAGAATAGCAAGCACGGTGCCGACCTCGACCAGCGTCATGATCATGAGGACCGCGGCGGGATGCATTCCCATCCCCACGCCGACAAAGGCGGCGTTTGCCTGGAGAACGATGGTGGACGAGATCAGCCCGAACACCTGTGCCGTCGGGATGCCGAGAGCCAGACCAAGAGCGAGGGGGAGGAGCGTAGCGAAGACGAACAACGCCGCCAGCGCCTTTATGGCCTGGCGAATCCAGATGAATAGCGCTGAGAGGAACATGTCCCGCCTTTGCAAGCAGGGAGAGCGGGGCCGCATATATCTCTTTCTCATGTTCACCAGGGCGCACCTGACTTGCGCTCAAAGGGTGTCTCTCGCACCCGTTCACCGGCTATTCTCCATACGGGCGCCCGCCGCCGGGGGAAGACATACGTTTATATACCGGGACCAGACCTCTTGCCCGTGGTGGCGTTATGGTGAACGCAACATTCGGCGTCGGCACGCCCGGTCTCACGAGACCGGCTCCCCTGCCCCGGTGGCTCGTGCTGCTCCAGGGCATCGTCGCCCTCGTCTTCGGTATCCTGCTCCTGGTGTACCCAGTCGGGACGCTTGCCGTCCTTGTCGTATTCCTTGGAATATACTGGTTGATTAATGGTATCTTCGTCCTGGCAAGCCTCTATTCGGACAGGACAGACCTCTGGTGGAAGATGCTTGTCAGCGTCCTCGGCATCCTCGCCGGCATCCTGGTCCTGGCCTACCCGCTTTACAGCACAATCCTCCTCCCGACACTCCTTGCCATCATCATCGGTGTGGAGGGGTTGATCATCGGTGCCGTCCAGCTGGCACGGGGACTGGGGGGCGCCGGCTGGGGTGCCGCGATTCTCGGTATCGTGAGCATCATCTTCGGGCTCATCCTGGTGGCAAACCCGTTCGTCGCTGCTCTTGCGCTTGTCGTGATCCTCGCGGTCCTCGCGATCATCGGAGGGTGTGCGGCAATCATCGTTGCGCTCCGGATGCATACATAACCAGATACCCACGGTATACCGGCCGGGCAGGAGGGGCGGGGCCGGTATGCCGACGAAGCTGTGATGCGGGTGCCCGCCGCAGGAAGGGGGCCGTAGCCTTTTTCTATTCAGAGGCCGAAGGGGCACCCATGCTTGACCGGATGAGAGAGAGTTCAGGTAGTGTTCTCGGTTTCCGGTTCGACGGGAAGCTGAGCGAGAGCGATTACGCCACCATCCTGATCCCGGAACTCGAACGAGCGATGAATGAACACCAGATGGTCCGGATCCTCTTCAAGATAGAGGGCTTCCGGAGCTGGAGGCCGGGGGAGGGCTGGGAAGCCTTCAGGCAGTGGCCGGGGATGGAGAGCGTCGACCGGATCGCCATTGTCGGCGGAGAGCGGTGGCGGGAGTGGATGAATCGTTTTCCCGCACTCTTTGTCGGGTTTAACGACATTGACGTCCGCTACTTCCCGGAGAGCCGCCAACGGGACGCCTGGGGCTGGCTGCGCGAAGGGTTGGTCCGGGTTCTTCTGACCGCTGAATGAGGTTTTGAGCCACCTTCCGGCCAGCCTGGACCCCGCACCCTTCCTGCCGGCGCCGCCTTGATGCCCGATCCTAACGACCGATTGGTTTTTAACCTGATACCGTCAGGCAGCACCATCCGGCCGGGACCCCACGAGGAAGGCCGACCGGAGAGAGCCTGTGAGGCGATGAATCATGATGCGAAGAAGAGTTGCAGGCGGTCCGGGAGGCCGCGAGGAGGGTGCGCACCGCTACAGGATGCGGGAGAGGCTCGTCTCCATCGGGGACGACTACTGGATCGAGGATTACGCCGGAGAACGGGTGTTTAAGGTGAACGGCAAGGCGCTGCGCCTGCGGAGCACCCTGATCCTCCAGAACAAGGAGGGGCAGGACCTCTACCAGATCCAGGAGAAGATGCTCCGCATCAAAGACACCATGGAGATCGAGCGGGCTGGCGGCGGTGTGGCGGCGACGATCAAAAAAGCCCTGATCGCCCCGCTCCGCGACCGGTGGACGGTCAGGGTGGCAGACGGGCCGGAGATGGATGTCCAGGGGAACATCCTGGACCACGAGTACCGGATCAACGCCGGGCGGGACCGGGTCGCCGAGGTCTCGAAGAAGTGGTTCCGGGTCAGGGACACCTACGGCGTGGAGATTGCCCCGGGACAGGACGACGCACTGATCCTTGCGATAACGGCCGCAATCGACCAGATGGCACACGATTAGGGAGGGCCCGAACCCCCCGGCCCATCCCCTCATGCTTGCCTCGCTCACCCGCGTTCTTGTCATCGGCGCCATACTGGTCACCGGCATGCACCTTGCCGCCACGCTGGTAAACCCGGTCCTCGTAGCCTTTGCCATCTCCGTCATTGCCTCTCCGGCCGTCTACTGGCTGGAACAGCGGGGCCTCCGGCGATGGATAGCGGCGAGCGCCGTCGTCGGGATCATCGCCGGGGTGAGCCTGCTCCTCCTCGCCGTCCTCGGCGTCTCGCTCCTCCAACTCGACAGAGCGCTTCCCGCCTACCAGGAACTCTTAAAGGAGCAACTAACACTCCTGGACGGCACCGGAACGGACCTCGCCGCGCAGCTCCCGGGCTCGTCAGGCAACGCATCTCTCCTCCCCTCTCTTGAGACCATCATCGCGGGGCTTGCGGAACTGGCGATCGATTTTCTGGTGACCATCATCGTCACGGTCGTTATGCTGCTGGAGATCGCCGGGCTCCGGCAGAAACTCCGCACCATACCCGGGGGCAACGGCGCCGGTCTTGAAGGACAGTTTACCGCGTTCTGCCTGAGCCTGAACAGGTACGTCGGCATCAGGACGCGGGGGAGCCTCGTCACCGGCACCGTGGTCGCACTTCTGCTCTGGTTCATGGGTATCGATACGCCGGTGCTCTGGGCAATCCTGATCGTCCTCTTCAGTTACATACCATTCCTCGGCCTGCCCATCGCGTCGATCCCGCCCATCGGCCTCGCCTGGCTCCGTTACGGGCTCACCGGCGCAGTGGCCGTCGCCGCCGGGATCACGATCATCGACTACCTCTCCCGGACCCGGTTCACCCCACACCCGGCGCAACGGGAACTCGAACTCTCCCCGCTCGTCATCATCCTCTCGGTCTTCTTCTGGCTCCTTGTGCTCGGCGTCCCGGGGCTCTTCCTCGCTGTGCCGCTGACGCTCTTTGCGAAGGCGGTGCTCGCCGCCGTTGATGACACCCGCTGGCTCGCGGCACTGATGGAACAGGCCAAAGAGACCGCATGAAACACCTATATACCACGCACCCCAACCCTCGGGTATGCACTGTCCCGTCTGCGGGCACGACTGCGTCACGGACGCCCGCAAACTCCTCCAGACCCTCCCAGGACGCTTCGCCCCCTGCCCCGACTGTATGGGGCTCATCTACGACAAACGTCTCCCACCGCCCGATATCAGCCCGGCAGAACCCTGCCCTTCCTGCGGGAAGCGGTTCATCGATGAAGTCTGTGCCGATATCTACCGGGTGATGGCCGGCGAGGGCGACCTCGCCGGGACCGAACCGCTCGCCGCCGTCGGGACGCCGCTCATCCACCCCGGGTTTGCGATGCGTCTGGCCCCCTACCTCCCGCCAGGATCACTCATCCTCCTCTCAAAGAAGGTCGGGGAGCGGGCCGCCGGCCGCCTGGTCGCCGAGGTCCCGGAGGTCAGGGGGGTCGTCAGGGCGGGAGCCGGGACGCCGGGGATCGCCGACACCGACGCCGAACCAGCGACCCATACCCTGCTTGCGGGGTGTGACGTCCGGGCCGACATCTTCCCCACCCGGGCGGGACCGGTCGTCGTCTACAAGCAGCAGTCGGCCCTGCACGTCGAGTTCCCCCGGGACCACAACGCAAAGATCCTCACTCTCGAGCGCGAGATCGGGCGGCGCCGGCCCCGGACGTTCGTCGACGCCTGCTCGGGCGCCGGCACCCTCGGGCTCGCCGCCGCCCGGGCCGGTATCCACCACGTGGTCTGCAATGACGCATGGTACGCGGCCGCCAGCTGGGCTGCCTGCAACCTCCAGGTGAACCGCGAGTTCCTGGATATCGGGGAGGTGACGGTCCACCGGTCGTATGACGACCTCAGGCACCACCCGGTCGCGCGCGACCCGGTTCTCGTCGCCACCGCCGCCGGCGCACAGGAAATCGAGGTCTACCAGGGTGACCTCCGGCTCTTCGATGCCGTGCTCCTGCCCGGGGTCGACCTCGCCGCCCTCGACCTCTTCGAGAAGAAGGATGCCGAGAAGGTCGGCCTGATCACCGCGGCCTGGCTGGCCCGGGTAGGCGGAGATATTTTTATCCCATAGAACCCACTATATACGGGGACTAGCCCGGGTGGCTCGGCGTCACCTGTCACCCGAAACCGCCGTCACGCGGGGGGCGAAGTCTGAGGAAGGCCATAGCGGCCTGCTGGATCCACTGTATCCCGACGGAGAAACCTCGTCCCATGAGGTCGGCGGAGAGGGATCAACGTCCCGGAGGGGGCGGCGACCTCTTGCCGCGGGTACCGGTTCAGGCCCGGAAGGGAGCAGACTTACCGTGGACGTTCGGCGCCCATGGGGTTGCGGGGTGGAGGAGGGGTCCAGTGGTGAATGCTTGTGCGCACGGTCGACCGAAGACGCGTCCCCAACGGCGATCTCCATGGCAAAGGTAACGATTATCGGGGCTACAGGGAACGTCGGCATGTTCGCGGCCCATACCGTATCCGAGATTCCGTACGTCAGCGAGATGCTGCTCGTCGGGAGGCCCGGACGCGAAGATTTTCTCGGGGGCTGCTGTCATGACCTCTCCGATTCATTTGCTGCGCGGGGCACCCATGTCAGGCTCTCGTACAGCACCCGCCTTGCCGATGCAGAGAACTCTGATGTCATCATCTGCACAGCGGGGGTTCCCCGGAAACCCGGCCAGGACCGGAACGACCTTGCTCTCGAGAACGCAAAGATCGTCGCCGAGACTGCCGAAACCATCGGCAGGTGCTCGCCGGACGCTATTCTCTTCATGGTTACAAACCCGGTCGACGTCATAACCGCCGTCGCCCTGAAGTACTCGGGGTTCCAGCCGAGACAGGTCTTCGGCCTCGGGACGCATCTGGATTCAATGCGTCTAAAATCCTTGATCGCCCGGTATTTCCGGGTCCACGTCAGCGAGGTGCATACCCGTATCATCGGCGAGCACGGCGAGAGCATGGTACCGCTCTGGTCGGCGACGACGATCGGCGGCATCCAGATCCACAACCTGCCCACGTTCTCAGGACTGCCTGTCCAGGAGATGATCGATGCGGTCCGCACAAGCGGCCAGGCGATCATCAAGGATAAGGGCTCTACGGTCTACGGACCCGGGGAAGCGATTGCGACCCTGGTGCGGACGATCCTCGGTGACGAGAACCGGATCCTCACCGTATCAAGTTACATCACAAGCGAAGTCCACGGGATCGGCGATGTCTGTATCGGCGTGCCCGCCCGCCTCAACCGGAACGGTGTCTTCCCGGTACCTATACGGCTCCAGGGTGACGAAGTTACCGGGTTCCAGGAGTCGGTCCAGAAGATCCGCACGATCACCACCGAAGTGATGGAGCGGCTGGAAGAGGCCCGCTAGAGAAAAGTGAGTGATCAATAAGTCCACTTATACGAGTGTGGACTCGATGATCTCGGCGCTTCCGACATCCTGAAGATTCCGGAGCGCTGTCTCAACCTCGTCGGGAGCCCCGGCTTTGTCGGGAACCACGACGACGGCCTTCAGTGCCACGAGGCCGAACCCGATCGGCTCTTCCCTGATATCATTGACCGGGACAGCCGCCCTGATCGCGCTTTTGAGCGCTTCACGGTCGACGTCAGGCGACTCGGGCATAATCTTCACGATGATGGCTACGTCTCCCATCGGTTATGGCCCCCGGAACCCGCAATTCGGACATGTATAGGCTATGCTCTGCTCCCTGCACCGGTAGCATCTCTGGATCTCATGCTCACACTCCGGGCACGGGAACCGGGTGCAACCGGTCTCGGCCAGGGTGGCGTTGCAGGAGGTACATCGGTCTCTCGCTGTCATCGTTTTTCCTCAAAGATTACCTATCATATCTCCTCCGCATCAATTAAAATCTCGGGTCGACAAGAGTCCCGGTGACCGCCTCTTCCCGGAGGGCTCCCCGGACCCGGTCAGCGTGTCTCCCGTTGACCACCCTGGCCCTGATGCCGTGCTCGAAGACGAACGGTATGAAGAGGGGGTCGACCTCCTCGCAGGTGAGGGTGGGATCCTCGACCCTGGAGATGAGTCGCCGGTGACGGTGGATGCCGTCGACCGATTTGAGGAGGAGAAGGTCGATGGAGAGTTCTTTTGCGACCCAGGCGGCGATGGTGTCAGAGGTGACCTCCCAGGAATGGGGGAGGGGATCGGCCTCCCGCAGGGCGCAGTAGGGCAGGAGGACCGTCACCCCGGCGGGGAGGGCGATCTCGGTGGCCGCCGGGACGCCGTGCGAGGAGATATACCACCCGAACTGCTCCATTCCGGCGATCGCCATCCAGTGACCGGCAGTGTCGGAGACGGCGAGGCGCCGGACAAGGTCGGCGAACTTCCCGCCGCCCGGCACGATCAGCACCGGACGCCCGACCTCCCGGAAGATATCGAGCAGGGGGGCGACCCGGTCAAAGAGGCTTCCGCCCACTTTGACGACCAGCGGGGATGCGAGTGAAGTCATATCGCCTCCCTATTAAACCGGAGAAGACATAACCTTGTGTATGCGCCGGATCGCCGCGGCTCTCCTGCTCCTCTGCCTTCTTGCCGGCATGGCCGATGGCATCCTGATCACCGAGTTCTGCCCGGACCCCTATCTGCCCCGCGATCCCGACGAGTACCTGGTGCTCGAGGGGGAGGGGGTGCTTGACGGGTTCGTCGTCTCCGACGGTGAAGGCGGGTTCCGGTTCCCGCCGGGAACCCAGATCAGCGGGCGGCTGGTGGTCGCGAGAGACGGCCCCGCGTTCGAGCGGACCCACGGCTACCCGCCCGACTTCGAGATCGAAGAGCACACACCGACCGTGCCGAACGTGATCCCGAACGGGAACCTCCTGATGGCCAATCAGGCCGACGAACTCTACCTCTACCGGGGGACCACGCTTCTCCAGGAGGTCGCCTGGCCGGCCGACGTCCACCCCCGGGAAGGCCAGATCCACTACCTGGAGGACGGCGTCTGGGACCCGCGCCCGCTCTTCATCGGCCAGTCCCGCTTCCCGCCCGCGACCTTCGAGGACGTAGCGGTGACCGCGTTTGCCGCTCCCGACTGTGCGTATGAGGTATTCGGGGCGACCGTCGCGTCGGCAGAGCGCGAGATCCTGGTGAATGTCTACGAGTTCACCGATCCGGCCATGGCAGAGGGCCTCATCCGCGCCCGCGAGCGGGGCGTCGCCGTGACCGTCCTCCTCGAAGGGGGACCGGTGGGCGGGATCCCGCCGGAGGAGCGGGCGGTCGCGGGCGCCCTCAACCGGAGCGGCATCCCGGTCCTCATGATGACGACAACCGACGTGGGCCACGCGAAGTACCGTTACGACCATGCCAAGTACCTGGTCGTCGACGGGAACACGGTTCTCGTCGGGAGCGAGAACTACAAGCCCGGCGGCTACCCGGCACCGGGGCTGCAGGGCAACCGCGGATGGGGGGCGTGCCTAAAAGATCCGGGGCTTGCCGCCTATTTCCGGGAGGTCTTCCTCTTCGACGCCAGCGGCGGGGATATCGTCCCACTTGAGGGGACGGGGGGCGAGATCCACACGCCCTGGACACCGTCCTACACCGTGGAGTTTGCGCCCTGCCACACAGGGGGGGCACGGGTCACACCGGTACTCTCTCCCGATACAAGCCACCTCATCACCCGGATGATCGAGGGGGCTGAGGAGAGCATCGCTATCGAGCAGGCCTACATCAAGAACCAGACGAAGTACGAATTAAATCCCTTCCTTGCTGCCGCGATCAACGCCTCCCGCCGGGGTGTCACGGTGCAGGTGCTCCTCGACTCATTCTGGTTCAACATCGAGGGCGACGCCGACAATGATGAGATGGTCGATCTCATCAACCGGATCGCCGCAGCCGAAGGGCTGCCGCTCGCAGCAAGGCTCGCGGACCTGGAGGGGAACAACCTCGCAAAGATCCATAACAAGGGTGTCATCGTCGACGGCCGGGCGGTTCTTGTCAGCAGCATCAACTGGAACGCCAACTCGCCGGGGTTCAACCGGGAAGCAGGCGTGATCATCGAGCACCCCGATATCGCCGCCTACTACACCAGGGTCTTCCTGGACGATTGGGAGGCCTCGTGTGCAGGTGGGGCCGGGGACGTCTACGGGGTGGACCGGCTCAAAATAGTGGCTGCGGCGTGCATACTGGCCGGACTTGCGGCGCTCTACCTCTACCGACGTGGACGCACATGAGCAGGAGTCTCACCGGTTTCCGGCACGATCGGCGGAGCGGCAGACATCACAGATGGTGATCGTTCCTTCACCGGAGGCGACGGCGGAGACCCACCGCTCAATGACCAGATTGAGCTCCCCGGGGAAATCCTGCCGGGTAAATCCACGTTTCCGGCTCATATACTGGGAGACTGCGGCCCTGCTGATCCCGAGGCGCTTTGAGACCTCGCTCTGGCTGATGCCGCGCTCGCTCACCAGACGGTAGACCATCTCGGCACGCATCCGGGGAAGCAGCCTCCGGGCGAGCGTTTCACAGCGCATGATATCACAGGACGGCGGCTCGGTCATGGTGTTGACACCATCTGGGAATCTTTGTACTCGTAGAGGATTTGCCGCGCATCCCTGAAGTTGAACTTCTCCACGATCATATCATTGTCTTTGAGCCTCTTTAAGGCATACCGGACGGTCCGGGGCGCCAGGTTGCTGAGGCGGACAAGCTCCTTGTGAGTCAGGGCGCCCCCATCCTCAAGCAGCCCGAGGATCTTGCGGGAGGATGGGGGGAGATTCACTTCATCCATGATGATTAGTTAACACTGTTAACATATCAAATTGACGGAAGTTATATTCCCAAAAACCCATTGGGTACCTATGCTGGAACGGCAGGAAAAAACAGCACTTTTCGTGCTCGTATGCGTGGTTGCGATAATCCTCGCGGCGCATCTCCTCTTCGACGCCTTCGCGATGCCACTGGTGGCGGCCCGGTACTCCGGGGATCTCCCTGACGGGACGCTGGTCATCCTCGAGGGGAGCATCGAGGAGATCAGAAAGACCGCGAGCGGCGGGCACATCATCCTCACCGTCAACGGCACCACCGTCTTTCTGCCGGAGAACGTGGTCGCTACGCTCGAACTCCACGAGAACGCGAGCGTGACGCTCTACGGCACGGTCGAGACCTACCGCGGAAAGCGGGAGGTTGTGGTGAACTCGCCCAGGGATATCCAGGTGCGCGGGTGACTTACCTCTTCTTCGTGTAGAAGATATCGCTCTCGACATCCTCAAAGACCGGCCGTCCCCGCCGGGGAGACTTCTTCTCCACAGTCTTTGGCTGCTCTTTTTGGGCCGGCGGATCCTCGCTTTGTTTCCTCTTCCGGCGCCCCTCAATACCCGCCCCGGAGTGCAGGTCTCCGTCGTTGATCCTCACTCTCGGCATACTGGAGAATCATCGGCCCGCTATATGATACCTCCGGAACGACAGCCGGTCACAACAGGCTTTTTTGGATATAACAAACCCATCTCCCCCTCCCACCGGGAAGGAGATGGTGCAGAAAGGGGAGGGGCACGAGGCCGGCCCGCCCTCCTCGGGATGTACGACCGGCTGATCCCCTCCATGGCCATCCTCGGGGTCTTCATCCCGTCGCCCGGTGGGGTGATCATGGCCGACTTCTTCATCCGGGAACAGGGGCGCTCCCCGGTGATCGGGGAGGCAGTCGTCCCCCCCGGTACAACCGGCAGGGGCTCGCAGCCTGCGCCGCCCTCATGGTCCCGGGCATCCGGTGAACGGGATCCCAGTTGCGTTCCCCGTCCTGCTCAGGCTTACATGAACCGCTCGAACCGGTCCTTAGGCACACGGCAGATCGGGCAGACCTCAGGCGGTTCGTCCCGCGCGCAGAGGTAGCCGCAGACACGGCAGCGCCAGACCGGGTAGGTCAGGGCTCCAGGAATCCGGGCGGCCGCCGCCCGCTCCTCGTCATGCCGCCGCCGCTCCTCCGGAGGCGGCCTCCGTTCCGGCACGGGTTCCGCGGCACGCCTGCCGGCACTGACGTCTGCGGTGACGTAGAGGGCGCAGTAGCAGGCGCCATAGTCGGTAAGGTCAGGGTCCCGGTAGTCGCAGGGGCAGATGATATCAAGGTCGTCTGCCCGGTTCCCGGACGCGAGCCGGCAGGGGCAGGAGATGTAGCCGTAGCGCTCCCGGTTCACAAGCAAGCCCCGGACAAGGCGCCGGGTGAACTCCCGGTCCGGGTTCGTGTGGTAGCCGCCGGCCTCAGCCTCGCGATCGAGTTCACGCATGAGGCGGTCGACGTCCTCACCGCTCACCCCGTCAGGCATTGAGGGCCTCCCTGATCTCGCTCTCCTGGTAGCCCACGACTACCTTCGCATCGTTGATGACCACCGTCGGGAACGAGAGCCTGGGGTTCCACCGTTCGACCTCCCGTACGACCCGGTCCCGCTCCTCGCCCTGAAGGAGGTCGACGTAGAGGTAGGAGAATTCGACGCCGAGGTTCGTGAGGAGGTCTTTTGTCCGGGCGCACCAGCCGCAGGTGCTCAGGGCGTAGAGCATGATCCTGCCGCGGTTCTCGCCGGGCACGTGCACAAGTTCCATGTCACCAGAGATTCTGGGACTCCACTTAATCCTTGCGGCCGGGGATCGGATACGTTTTTCAACCGGGGACAGGTAGAAAGGGTGCGATATGGAGGTGAACCATTGAACACCGTAAGAATTGTAGGGCTCGCGGTCGTGCTTCTGCTCGCAGCAGGGTCCTGCGGCACCGCCGCCGCACAGCAGATGGATATCGATGAGGTCGGCAACGTCACGGCCGGGGAGATGGTCATCATATCGGGAACGACGAACATCGCGCCCGGCAACCACCTGACCGTCACGGTGACGCCAGTTGGCTTTGCGCCGACGAATAAGTCTGAACCAGGCGGGGCGGGAGGCACCTCGGGGACGGTCGTTGTCCAGGATGGGAACGCCACCGCGAATACCTGGGCGTTTGAGGCGAATACCACTGGGTTTGAGCCGGGCGAGTACACCGTGGCCGTGGAGTGGGTCGAGGGCGATGCCACCGCGAGCACCACCTTCACGGTCAGCGAAGCGGCACCCGCCACCACGGCAACGACGGCACCACCGGTCACCACAACACCGGTGACGACAACGGTGCCAGCAACATCGCCCACCCCGACCGCGGCGGGACCCGCCCTGCCGGTGGCGGCGGCCATGGCAGCCTGCGCTCTCGCGGGGTACCTGATGAGGCGACGGTAGTGGACCATTTCACCTTAACTTGAGGGTGCGTTGGCGTGATCGCCGGTCTCTCGCGCTCTCGCGCGGAGGGGACTATACCGTCCAGCAACCGAACTTCGCGTCCTTCGCGCGGAAAGCCGCGCGGGAGAATTTATAGGGTAGAGCGAGAGGCTCTACGCATGAAAGCGATCTATTCCCCGGGCAGTGGACCGTGGTGGAAATCGCCCCGAGGGTGGGGGCAGGGGAGGGGGCGAGCCCCCTCCCCCCACAAGCCGGGCCCGGGGCACGATGGAACAGAGCAGGGGGGGCCTCCCGGTCGCCAAACCAGGGATCTCTCCGTGGAAAATTAAGGTGAAATGCTCCAATAGGGGCCCAGAACACTTTTTCCACGGTGATTGTCCCAAGATGCCTCTGCCTGGAGGGGGCTTGCGGAGGGAGTAGACCCCCGTACCCAATACAGTGATCCTCATCGGTTCAGCCTGAAAAGCGCATCATGGGGTTCAAAAGAGAGCAGCCCCCGGTTACGCGGCGGCTAACGCGGAGTTTACCGACCCACCAAAGCGGGCCGTTATATCATTAATCAGCGGCAGGAGAGGTGTTTTGTATAGAAACTCCCTCTCTTCCTCATGCTTCTTAATCTGTTCAACGCAGATGTCGGCTGAATCAGCTCGATGTGATACCTCTGCTTAAGAGTATCTCTCACCTCTCTGCGCAGTTTGTCATCCTTAGTTACAAAATACCCTGCCTTGATGAGAATTGCAGTTGTCAGCAGTATCGCATCCTGGGTTTCAATCCCCTTATTGCTGAATATCAACCACGCGAATATCTCAGAGAAGTTATCTCCACTTTCTTCCGGCTCATCCGACAGCGGTACAATCGCCCCGTTTTCAAACAATACGTCGAACGTACCCTGGATCTTCGCATAGATGACTTCCATGCACTCTTCAGGGATGTCTGGGAAATTCCTCCCATCACGCCAGCGGGAGATGGGCAGGCCGTTTTTGAAAAGAATTATTGTTCGCAGTTCGTCCCTTATTGCAGAAAAAAGTTCGTTCAGGGCAAGATAAGAGACGTAAAAGTCGCACGTCGGGCCTACGTTCCGTTTTGAGATAATCTCATCTATGAATGATATCGACGACGAATATCTGGCCAGATAGACCTCCCGGAACTCTTCAGATAACCCGTATCGATCGCAAAAAAGAGTCAAAACGCCGCTGTTGTGCATTACCCAGGGGGCAAGGACATTCGTATCGATGCACCAGACATCTTGGGCGATCGTAATTCCTCCCTAGGCCTTCTTTTCAGTCTTCCTTTTAGAGGTCCATAATCCTTTTATCTGCCCTGCCTCCCCGTTAACAGATGATCTTTGCCGTAATTCATAGTATTTGCCTGTGACGGGGTTATAGATCCTCTTTCTGGCCATCGCTCTCGCATGAGTCTCTCTCATACACCCTATTATTCGTTTCGTCACCTCAATCCCCTGGTACAGGTTAACCCCTTTTGCAGCCCAAAACCGTACAGGCTTCCCAGGGTCCTGGAGACCGGGCAACCAGTCCTCCCCCGCGTTCAGGACGCCCGGAACCTCACCGCCGGTCCACGATCCGTTTCGGCCGGCCGGGTGCCCGGTGGAGCTCGAGCCCTCCCGGGGGAGTGATGTTGCAGAGGATGCGCAGGGTTCCGTCCTCGTACGCCGTCGAAAGACCCGGGGCCGACCTGAAGAGAGCGGCAAGGAACGTCTCCTCAACGGCCGCCGGGTCGACGCGGGCAGGGTCGACGCATTCCATGCTCACCCGGAGGATGGTCTCCCCTGTCTCGTCGCCGCCGTAGATGAACGCCTCGTACTCCCCGTTCAGGGAGACCATGTTCGCGGGCTGAAAGACCGCCGCTTCCAGGTCCACCCGGGTGAGCGGGACCTCCCCGATCCGGAACGTCTCAGCCTCACGCCGGGGATAATCGATCCGCATATGCGTCCGCCCGCACCGGCACCGTTCCCGGGAGACGACCGAACAGGTATCCTCGGTATCGTAGTTGATGAGAAGCGTCCCCGCCTTTCCGCCGGGAGGGAGGAGGGTCGTATAGACCAGCCGCCCGGTCTCGCCATCCCTGACGAACCGCTCCATCCCGGGATCATAGAGGTCGAAGTGGACCAGGTCCTCGGGGACGTGGAGCCCGGCCTGGTGGACGCACTCGCCGCACATCGTCCCCTCGGTGCTCCCGTAGGTGTTGTAGACCGGGCATCCCCAGACCTCCTCCAGGTAGCGCCTGGACTCCGGAGCAAAACTCTCGCCCCCGACAACCAGTCGCACAACGCCGGCATCCCGTGGCGCTAACCCTTCCGCCTCCATCCGACGGGCGAGCCGGAGGAGCTTAAAGACGCTCCCGATCACCGCCGTCGGGCGGTAATGCGCCATCACCCTGACCGGGAAGGTGCATTTCCCCTCCGGGATGATCGTCACCCCGAGATCCCGGGCGGCAAGCGTCATGGTGTTCGCACCGACGTTCATACCGTAGGAGGTGCAGACCACCACCCGGTCGCCGGGCCCGAACCCCTGCGAGACGAAGAGCCGGGCGTACTTCTCGGCATACCGCTCCCAGTCCTCCCAGGTGAGGAAAAAACTCTTCGGGATCCCGCTCGTCCCCGAGGTCTCGTTGATCGTGAAGACCGCTTCCCAGGGGACACTCTTGAAGCAGAACGCCCCTGCCTGCGGGGGCTGGTAGCGCCGGATCGTGGCGCCCGAGATGATCGGGAGGTCGCGGAGGTCCTCGTGCTCCCGGATCGCCTCCGGGAGGACGTTGTGCCGCTCAAACCACCGGCGGTAGAAGGGGGAGTGTTCGTCTGCGTACCTGACTGTATAGCGGACCCGCTCGTCGATGAGCGCGTCGAGATCCGGGCGGGCAAGCGTCTCCACTGCCTGGTTGTGGTACCGGTTCATCGCCATCCAGCCGGAATCCACCCGTGAGATAAAATAGGTGCCGGTGGTGGCTCAGAGCGCCCAGGCGGGGAGCTCGAAGGTGATCCCAAGCGCCCAGAGGACAACCGTGAAGAGAAAGATCGTCCAGAGCGCAACGCCGATGAGGTCGAGCACCCAGCCTGACCGGATGAGGTCCTCAGAAGTGACGTAGCCGCTCCCGTAGGCGACGGCGTTTGGCGGGGTCGCGACCGGGAGCATGAAGGCCATCGACGAGCAGACCGCGACGGTCATCATCAGGATGATCGGATTTAAGCCTATACTGACGGCCGTGACCGCCATAATCGGCATCAGGACGGCTGCCATCGCGGTGTTCGAGGCGATCTCCGTCGCAAACGAGACCACCAGCGCCACCACGAGGATGAGGAGGATGATCGGGAGCCCGTGGATGATAGTCAGGGACTGGACGATGCTCGCGGCAAGCCCGCTCTGGATGAAGCCGTTTGAGAGTGCGATGCCCCCGCCGAAGAGGATCAGGATACCCCAGGGGATCTTCACCGCCCACTCCCAGTCCATGGTGAAGATGCCCTCCTTCCGGTCGACAGGGAGGATAAAGAGGAGGAACGCCCCGAAGATCGCGATGGTGGAGTCGTGGATGCCGGGAAAGATCATATCAAGGCCGGGTATGGTGACACTGCCGATCACCTTGGTCTTTGCGAAGATCCAGGCAAGGGCTGTCATGACAAAGACGGCAAGCGTCCAGCGTTCGCCCACGGAGATTGGCCCCAGCTTCTCCAGTTCGTCATGGATGATCCCCCGGGCGTGAGGAAGACTCTGCAGCATCCGGCGGTAGGGGACATGGGTCAGCCAGACCCAGGCGAGGAGGAGGAATACGGCCGCGAACGGGACACCGAACTTCATCCAGGTGAAGAAGTCGATGGGGGGGGCGCCGGGAAAGAGGGTCTCGAGCTGGGCGAGGAATATACCGTTTGGGGGTGTGCCGATGATCGTGGCGATGCCCCCGATGCTCGCGGCGTAGGGGATGGATATTATCAGGCATTTTGCAAGCGCCTGCTCCTCTCCGTTGAGGTTCTCAAGCTCCTTATTCGTCCGGGGGATGATCGTCAGGATGATCGCGACAGCGATCGGGATCATCATCATGGCCGTAGCGGTGTTTGAGATCCACATCGAGAGGAACGCTGTGGCGACCATGAACCCGAGCACCAGCCGCCTGGGGCTCGTCCCCGTAACACGGATGATATGCAGGGCTATGCGCCGGTGCAGCCCCCATCGCTGCATCGCCATGGCGATGATGAACCCGCCGAGGAAGAGGAAGATGACCTGGTCCCCATAGGATGCCGCCACCTCAGCCGGGGAGAGGACACCAAGGACCGGGAAGAGGATCAGCGGGAGCAGAGCGGTCGCCTCCAGGGGAATCGCGCCCGTAACCCAGAGCAGGATCATGAGGATAGTCACTGCCGCAACCGATTTTGCTTCGGGGGCGAGGAGGGCGGGATCGATAGGGATCGCCAGGATCGCGAAGAAGACGAGGAATGCCGCTAGGATGGAGGCGACCTTTTTCATCCTAAAACCTGGGAGAGAGGATTATTTAAGGATGCGGAATTGGAATTTCACCAGATTTGACGGGATATAATGGAAATCCGATTGTTTTGGGCCAATCGGTTTTCTTCAACGAGGTCTCCTGCACCCGGCCGGGGAGAAGGATGGAGCGGCACCACGCGCAGGTGGCAGGCCCGGAGGCGCGGCACCAACATATATAGCCGAATCGGCACATGGGATATCATGACATCAGACAGGATCCTCAGGCGAGGTCTCCCCATCCTCCTCGCCGTCTGTATTCTCGCCCTCTGCGTGGGGCAGGCAACGGCCCGCGGCCCGGCCATCAACGATATCCAGCCCTACGACACGATCTTCATCTACGAGGAGGGGCTGAACCTCACGCAACTCCGCAACGCAACCACAGATAACCCGATCACGGCGCTCCGGAAGTACCAGGATGACAACCCCGACAAATCGCTCATAAAGAGTATCGCGGTCACCGACGACACCAACTTTGAGGTCCAGGACCTGCTCGTGGACGGGGATTACGGGACCTATTACACCTTCAGCCCCGAAGACGGCGTAACTGGGCAGGTGATGATCAGGGAGCCGAAGATTTACCTCGATGTGGTGCTCGCAAGCCCCTACCACAACGAGCGCCTGGACGGGCTCTCCGTCTCTGAGAACACAAGAATCGCGTTTAAGATAGCGTGCCCCGACGTCGGTGCCTTCTACACCGCCAGCGGCGTCTACCCGGCGACGGTCGATATCGTGGTCACCCACCCGGGTGGCGCAGAGACCACCGCCATCGGCGGGATGAACCTCGCCGGGCTCAACGTGAGTTCGACACAGTTCTACACCGACGACCCCGGCAGGCCCGGCCCGATAGCGCTCTCCGACCTCCGCGAGGTGGGGACCTACACGGTCAGGGCAGAGTGGAGTGAGCCGGCAGCGTTCGACGCCTACGCTCCCGACTCCGAACCGGTGACGTTCACGGTCGGAAAACGCGTGGGGATCGAGACCGGGACGCCGACACCTACCCCGACCGCGACCCCGACACCCACGCCAACGGTAACCACACCGCCGACGACCGCGGCACCCACAACCCCGGCCACCACTGTACCGGCAACAGAGACAGCCACACCGACCACGGTGCCGCCGGCGACCACGCCGACCGCAACACCGCTCCCGGTCTGGGCAGCCATAGCGGCGCTCGGTCTCGTTGTCATCCTCATCGGTAGGCGCCGGTGAAGAGAACTTAGCAGAACCGGCAGCCGCAGCCCCCGGCCGCACCCCTGATCCGGTGGAGGGCGGCGGTAGCCCACTTCGCGACACCAGGGTCGCCGTCATCGAGCGCCCGGGTGAGCGCTGGGATCGCCCGGGGATCCCTGAGCATCCCGAGTGTGTAGGCCGCCCACATCCGGAGGCGGGGGTCGGCATCACCGAGCGCTTCTGTAAGTGCCGGGAGGGCGGCCGGGCCGAACGCGGCGAGGGCCTCCGCCGCCACCATCCGGTCGGCGCTCTCTCCGTCGCGGAGTACCCTGATATGGTCGGCAATAGCGGTATTGTTCTTCATACTTGCACCTCGTTCTCCCGTTCGTTGTCCATGAGATCCATTCCCGGCACGATTGGTGCCTATACTGCTCTTGGCGCCCGGGAGGGAAAAGCGATCGGTTGTATACCGGGACTCCGGTCTTCCAGAAAAAGAGTGTTAGTGGGTCTGCCTGTAGTAGTCCCACGCATCGACCACGGTGCCGTTTGCAAAGATACAGACACCGTACTCGCTGCCGTCGGGGTTCTTCCGGATTTCGTAGGTGTGCCCCTGCTCCGTGCACCAGACCGCGGCCGGGTTGGCGATACCGACACTGCCGCCGCACCGGGAACAGGCCCACGGAATATCAAGGATCTCCACCGGGACTCCCCACTGCTGGATGGTGACGGCGTCGCGCGCGACCTCTCCGGCGAAGGTGATCCGCATCCCGTCGACGCGGTAACGGTCTTCAAGCCCGAGCGGGAGGTAGCGGCCTCCGTCGTCTGCGATGATGCCGTAGAACCCACCCTCAAGGTCGATATAAGTGACCGTCCCATTTGCCGCGACGAACGTCGCGTTCCCTGCCGTATCGATGGCGATGACCTCGACCGGCGTCCCCCACATCTGATAGGTCATGACGTCCTCCATCACTCGTGCAACGAACGTCACGTTCTTGCCGTCAACCAGCCAGGTCTCGTTCAGGCCGAGCGGGAGGTAAGCCTCCCCGTCATCGGCGATGATGCCATAGAATCCACCTTCAAGGTCGATGTAGGTGACCGTCCCGTTCCCGGCGACGAGCCGGACCCCGCCGATGGGCTCGATAGTCCGAATCTTCACCGGTGTTCCCCACATCTGGAACCCTGCAACGTCTTCTTCAAGATCGGCACTGAACTGCACCCGGAGACCGTCGATCTGGTACTCCGCCGGGAGGTCGGCGGGGAGGTAGTTCATGCCGTCTTCCGCGACGATGCCATAGAATCCGCCCTCAAGGTCGATGTAGGTGACTGTGCCGTTCGCCGCAACCGTGCGGCGGGTATCGCCCTTCTCCACGCTCACGATATCGACCGGCGTCCCCCACTGCTGGATGGTCGCGGTGTCACGCGCGACGTCAGCAGTAAACTGCACCCGGAGACCGTCGATCCGGTACTCTGCCGGGAGGTCGGCGGGGAGGTACCGCTCCCCATCGTCGGCGACGATGCCATAGAACCCGCCTTCAAGATCGATGTAGGTGACCGTACCGTTCCCGGATATACGGTCAGCGGGCGTCTCATCCCCACCGGCAGCCATGCACCCGCACGCGATGACCGCCCCGATGAGGGCAAGGACAATGACCAGATAGTTTGGATATCCTGCCATACGTATCAACACGAGATATTCCTCCGCGGCAGGTAAGTAGATTGCTTTAACTGCGAAATAATTCGGACCTATGCGTTTATGAGGCCGATCCGCCGGCCGATGCGCTGGCGGGAAGAGTGTGCGGCCGGCCGTCTCCTCGTGCTCTGGGGCAGCTCATAATCGCTCACGCGGAAGTTCGCGAAGGGGGTGTGGAATATGAGATGCAGTGATCCACTCGTGGCAGCCGTGATGGCTGCCGGCGGGCAGTCAGCTCCGCGCCTTCCGCTCCGCCCAGTAGGCCTCTGCCTCCTCTTCCATCTCCTCGAGCCGGTCGTAGTAATCAGGGAACTCATTGAGGTGTGCAAGCGCAATCTTCGCCGTCAGGAGAAGGTCGTCGTCGGTGACGTTCGTCACCGGGTCATGGAGGCCGTGCTCGAGTTCCACGACCATGCCGCGCCTGAACTGTTCGACATCGAACTCCTCCCAGGTGATACCGAGCTGCTCGCCCATCGCTTTTGCTTCTCCAGGGGTTACGTGTGTCCGTACCATACAGAACTCCTCAAGGAAGTGAGATAGACGAGGATAGATATGAGCCTGACGGAGGCCCGGGATGCGTAGGTGATCCAAACCCCCATCTCCCAGACATACACTTCATGAACACCTGGACGATCGGGGTGCTTATGGTTCTCGCGCTCCTTGCGCTCGCAGCGTTTGCAGTTTTCACCGCAGTGGTATAGGACGGGATGGTGCGGAATAACTATTATCCAGCAGGTATGATACTGGACTGATACGCATGCACCCTTCGTTCCGCACCGCGCTCAACACATTCCTTGCGAGGGTCGCCCATCTGTGGGGCGACCGCATTGAAGAGGTGATCCTCTTCGGCTCGACGGCACGCGGCGAGGCGACGGTGGCATCGGACGTTGACCTGCTGGTGATCACCAGCGAGGAGGACTACCACCTGAGGCGGAACCTGATCGGACTCGCCTACGATATCCTGCTGGAAACGGGCGTAAACCTCTCGGTCAAGGTGCTCTCCCGCGATGATGTAGAAAGGGGACGAAACTCGCCGTTTTTAAAGGCAGTAATGGCTGAAGGTGCCCAGGTTGGATGAGAAGGAGGCAGTTTACGAGTTGCTCAGGAAGGCAGAGCAGAGACTCGTAGCTGCCAGGTATCTGCTGGAAAAAGGTTTTTGCGAGGATTCCGCGAATCGTGCGTATTACTCCATGTTTTTCGCGGCAACAGCACTGCTTCTCACCCGTGGTATCACCGTCAGGACACATCGTGGTCTAATCGCCACGTTCGGCTCGGAATTTGTCCAGACCGGTTTCATCGATCCAGAGTTCGGCAAGGTGCTTCGCATCGCAGAAGAACTCCGGGAAGAGGTCGACTACTCGATCTCACGGGTGCTCCTGATCGAAGAAGTACAGGCCGTTGTCGACGATGCGGAACGGTTTCTTGAGGAGATCAGAGAAAAAATACGACTGCTCACCTTCCCCTCATCGGAGTGACCGGAGTTTTCAATCCGGCGTTTGTGGCCCGGATTCATCTCCGTCGTGCCGAAACCCCCGATCCCCCCGCAACCCTTATCCCTCCTCACCCCCTCCACCCCCGGCCATGCAGCGCCAGATCGTTGAGTCCACCAGCATCAAATCTCTCGGCTATGACCCGGAAGAAGAGGTTCTGGAGGTTGAGTTCCTGAGTGGCGGGGTCTACCAGTATATCGGGGTGCCGCGCGACGTCTACGAAGGACTGCTTGCGGCCCGGTCGAAGGGCCGGTATTTCGGGGAGTTCGTCAGGTTACGCTACCACTACGAAAAGATCCGGTGACCGGCCGCAACCGCTATCATCACCGCCGACCAAAGGCCCGCCCATGTCTCAACAGAGAGCGAGATCCACCGGCATCAGGTCCATCGGCTATGACCCCACAACGAAAGCGCTGCTCGTCATCTGCGAGAGCGGAGACGCCTACCGCTACGCCGGCATCAAAAAAGAGGTCTACGAGAACCTCATCGCGGCCCCGTCCCGGGAACGGTTCGTCCGCGACTCCATCCAGGGCAGGTATCCGCGGGAGAAGTATCCCTGCATGGCGGTGGGGGAGGACGTCTAGTGGACCGTTTCACCTTATGTTGCGGGTCCTGATGCGTGGGAGCGATCGCCACCTCGCGCGAA
>NZ_DAQR01000092.1:0-225 GCF_002502935.1 Methanoculleus sp. UBA413 | reverse complement strand
CCAGCAACCGAACTTCGCGGCTTCGCGCTCTTCGCGTGAGACTGTAGTGGACGAACCTCTCTATACCGAAACCTCACGCGAAGCCGCGAAGATCGCGAAGGAGGACGTAACAATCCCATGGACTTCGCGTCTTCGCGCTCTTCGCGTGAGTTGATGGGATGCCATGTGAAACATTAGATGAGATACTCCACTAGTGGACCATTTCACCTTATGTTGCGGGTCCTG
>NZ_DAQR01000111.1:0-7196 GCF_002502935.1 Methanoculleus sp. UBA413 | reverse complement strand
GGGTCGGGGTTTAGATGGGTGACGATGCAGAGCGTCCCTTCCCAGGAAGCAAGCATATCATAGAGCCGCAGGGCGAGCCTTGACGAGTGGAGTTGCCTGATATGGTGGATGGCGGTCCTCGCAACCACTTCCTGCGGGTAGAGGACGATATCGGCACCTTCCTGCTGGAGGAGGTCGACGCTGACCGGGTCGGTGGCGCGTGCGATGACGTAGGTCGCCGGGTAGCGGTTCTTGATGGTCTTGAGCGCGGCCAGATTGGCGTCGCGATCGTTCGCAAGGATGAACGCGACCTCCGGCACCGGCAATCCCTCCATGAGGTCGGGGTCGCGGAGATCACGAACGAACGCTTCGTACTTCTGGTCCCGGAGATCTTCCACGCGCTTCTCGTCCTTATCCACGATGATGAGATCTTCATCTTCCTGCTCGAGTTCTTCCGCAACGTTATAGCCGGTGCTCCCGCAGCCAAAAATGACATATTTGACACGTTCTTTTGAAACGTTCTGGACCGCCTCAGGCATGCGTACAATGGTGTAACTTCTCATATTATTAAGGGATTCCATTTCGGCGATTTTCGGCTAGATCCCGCAAGATTTATACCCTATCCCGTGCTACACTATTAGGTCAGATGCGTGGGCCTGTAGCTTAGTTCGGCAGAGCGACGGACTCTTAATCCGTAGGCCAAGGGTTCGAACCCCTTCAGGCCCGCTGAAGATTCAATTTTGCGCATTTTTGCACCTGATCTCTGCACGATCGTTTCAGTGGCGGTCTTCCCGCACCCTGGGAATATATCTCCTTTGGGGATGACGCGCCCGGCAGTCCGGTCAACCTGCACCGTCCTTTGCCCGCATTGTGATTGTTGCAGGTGGCTGGATGTTGTTATTCCAGCGGTGTTCTGGAGGCAGATAGACATCCCTGCTATATATACCCTGCTTCGGCGGGAAAAACGGGAAGACCTCGCTCATGGGACCGGGGATCACCGGGGAGGATCTCTTTCGCCCTCACCCGTAGCGGGGAGAAGAGCGCGGTTAAAGGCAAGAGTTACGGGACAAGCCACGTCTTGCGGGTGTGATCGGGCAGGTGTTCATACCCGATCTGGAAGATCGGGTCACCGCCCGATCCGCAGGAGCATCTCTTCAAGCGTCGGGTAGTGCGACTCGATCCGCTCGATTGCGGCACCGTCTGCCGCAAGCGCCGCGGTCGTCCTGTTCAGTTCATCGATGGAGCGAGCCTCGGCGAGGTAGCGGCCGTCGTAGGCCGAGTACCCAACCGATGTGGCGAAAGTCGCTGGATCCGGGATCCGGAAGAAGATCTGGTAGGTGATCGAGCCGAACGCCTCCCGAAGTTCGGGCATGGTCCCTTTTGCAACCACCCTGCCCCGGCGCAGGATCAGGACGAGGTCGCAGGCCTCCTCCACCTGGAAGAGGTTGTGGGCCGAGAAGATCACCGTCTTGCCCCCCTCGCGGAGGCCCTTGATGTAGTCGAGCACCGACCGGGAGGTCATGGGGTCGAGGCCGGATGTGGGTTCATCGTAGATGAGCAGGCCGGGATC
Source organism: Methanoculleus sp. UBA413 (assembly GCF_002502935.1). Taxonomy (NCBI): domain Archaea; kingdom Methanobacteriati; phylum Methanobacteriota; class Methanomicrobia; order Methanomicrobiales; family Methanomicrobiaceae; genus Methanoculleus; species Methanoculleus sp. UBA413. The sequence goes on along the minus strand of NZ_DAQR01000111.1, from coordinate 5,647 downwards.
GTGCATCAGCGACCGTGCTATGGCGACCTTCCGCTTCATCCCCTTTGAGAGTTCCGCGATCTTCTTCCCCTCTGGTTCGAGCGCGAGCGAAGCGAGGAGGTTATCACGCCGGGTCCTGATGGCGGTCTTTGACATACCGTAGATCTCGCCGAAGAACGAGAGGTACGCATCTGCAGTCATCGTCTCGTAGAGCCTTGACTCCTCGGGGAGGTAGCCCAGGTTCTCTTTCAGGTCGAACGGTCGCCTGACGACATCGACCCCGTCGATGACGAGGTCCCCCGAGGTCGGCGTGATAAGGCCGGCTATGATCTTTAAGAGCGTCGTCTTGCCGGCCCCGTTGTGCCCGATAACCCCGAGTATCTGTGCGTCGTCGAGGTCGAAGGTGACGCCGTCGAGGGCCGGGAAGTCGCCGTAGTGTTTGACAAGAGCGCGGGCCGTGATCACGTTGGTATCCTCCTATGTCGTCGATGACTACTAATAGGTTGCTGCAGAGAGATATGATTCCTCTGACGCTTGTTGGGGATTGTTATGCGTATGCTCTCCTCCATCTGGACGATAGCCGTCTGGGAGATGAAGCGGTCGATGACCACGATGGGAAGGCACGTCCTGCCCCTCGCGGTGGGGCTGCTCATCCTCCTGGTGCTGGTGACCGCGTTTGCCGCCCAGAGCGGCGTCCATATGCAGGACGGCATGTATCGCATCGGCATCGACGACTCAAACGTCGCCCGGGTCGTCGCCCCCGACAACCGGTTCACCGTCATCATCGCTGACGGCCCCGCCCTCTGGGAGGACCGGTTCGCCTACGATATTGCCATCCTCCGGGGAGAGGTCTACGCCGCCGATACTGATAAAGGACGGGCGGCCCTAAAATCGCTTGAACGCGACTACGAGGCCTATGTCTCCCACGTTGCCGCTGCAGAGCCCGATCTCTTCGCCGCATACCCGCTCTGGATCGATCTGGAGTACGTGAAGAGTGAGATCGACTTCGTGGCCACGGAGAGCGGGCAGCGGGTCGGCGCCCCGGTGGGTGCCGAGAACCCCCCCGCTCCTTCAGGCCCGGTCGAGGCGGTGACCCTCCCCCCGTCGACCATGCCGGTTTCGGAGGACGACCTCAGGCAGCACCTCGCTGAGACCGAGAGCGACCATCCCCTCTCCCGCTACACCGGCGTCCTCTCGGAGAGTTCGTCGGCGGATAGGCTCAGGACACCGTCCCAGCTCTCCCCGCCGCTTCCCTTCGACTCTATTATCCTAATCTTCGTCTTCATCTTCCCCCTCTACTTCACATCTCAGTTCTTCATGATGAGCGTGATGAACGAGCGGGTGGGAAGGGCCGGGGAGGCGCTCCTCTCCGCCCCGGTCCGGCCGTCTGCGATCATCATCGGGAAGGCGCTCCCCTACTTTGCGCTCATGCTCTTCATCGCGGCCGCCATAACCTTCCTCATCGGGGCGCCGGCAGGCATCCTCATACCCCTCATACCGGTCATCCTCTTCTTCCTCGCAAACGCCCTGATCATCGGCATGGCCGCCCGGAGTTTCAAGGAACTCTCATTCGTCTCGATCTTCTTCTCGACCCTCGTCACTGCCTACCTCTTCTTCCCGACGGTCTTTGCAAACACCCACGTCATCAGCATCATCTCCCCCCTCACCCTGGTCGTCCTTGAACTCCAGGGCGACGGGTTTACCGCCGCCGAGTACCTCTACTCGACCGCGCTCTTCTTCGCTACAAGCGTCATCCTCTTCTACATCGGCATCGTGAATTACCGCGAGGAGCGGCTCTTCTCGGCAAAACCCCTCGCATCACGGCTCGCCGACTTCATCTCGGGCGGGATCGTCCGCGGCCACCCGCACCTCTCGCTCTTTCTCCTTGCCGCCCTCTCGATACCCTTCGTCTTCATGGTCCAGATGATGGTGCTCGTCCTCTTCTTCAACATCCCGATGCCGCTCTCCCTCATCCTCCTGATCGTCGCTGCGGCGTTCATCGAGGAGTTCGCGAAGTCCGTCGGGATCTACGCCATCGCAAGGGAACGCCCCGGGTTCCTGACGCCGAAGAATCTGCTCCTCGGGGCGTCTGTCATCGGCCTTGGGTTCCTCGCCGGGGAGAAACTCCTCCTCCTTGCCACACTCGCCCAGATCAGCGAGTCGATCTTCGGGAGCGCCCTCTTCCTCTCCCTCGGGGTGCTCTGGATGCCGCTCCTCCTCCACATCACCGGGGTGCTGATCACCGGAGGGTTCCTCCTGCTCTGGGGGCGGCGCGCCTACGGGCCCGGCCTTATTGTGGCAAGCGCAGTGCACAGCCTCTATAACCTCCACTTCATCCTGGGGGGGCTCCTATGAACACCCGCCGCGTAGGTCTCATCGCGAAGAAAGAACTCTTCGGGCTCTCTGCCGAGAAGACGATCATCTTTGCCATCCTCCTGCAGGTCTTCATCGCGATGTTCTCCTCGTTCCTGATGGTGGGGCTCACCACCATGTACGACCCGGAGGCGCTCGAGGGTTACTCGATGGTCACCTACGGCGTCGGTTACGCCGGGGCCGACTCGCCGCTCATCGATGAGTTCAAGAAGCGCGACGATCTGGTGCTCCACCAGATGGACCTCGGTCAGGCGCTCGGCGCACTCCGCGAGCGGAAGGTTGCGGCGGTGGTCTTTGTCCCGGATACGCCGCCGGACGCGGAGGGGCCGGTCACGGTCACGCTCTACCTCATCAAAAACGACCTCCAGTCGAGCGTCATCAACGTCAAACTCAAGGAGGTGCTCCAGGGCTACGAGCGGGAACTCAGGGAGGTCAGGGCCGACCGGATGGTCTCCTTCCCGGTCGGGCTGAACTTCCCCGACGCCGGGGGTGCGGAGAACTTCTTTGAGTTCGTCTACGGTCTCCTCATCCCGCTGCTGGTCTTCCTCCCGGCGGTCATCTCGGCGGCCCTGATCATCGACCTCATCACCGAGGAGTACCAGCAAAAGACCCTTGAGACGCTTATCTCGACGCCGGTCACGTTTACCGAGATGGTCTGGGGGAAGGTCGCCGCCTGCGCCGTCCTGGTCCCGGTCCAGGCCGGAGCCTGGCTTCTCCTCCTCGGGGCGAACGGTATCGCGGTCAGGGGCGCCGTCGCGATCATCCTCCACGCTTCTGTGAGCGGGCTCTTCCTTATCCTGCTCGGAGCCCTCGTTGCGCTCCACTACCGGGAACGGACGAGCGCCCAGTTCATCTTCTCGACAGCGCTCGTTGTGGTCTTCCTCTTTGTCATGGCCGTCCCCTATAACCCCTTAAACCTCATGGTCAGGCTGGCGGTGGATACCGCCGGGCCCGTCCACTGGCTGGTCCTTCTGCTGGTCACAGGTGCGACGGCGCTCCTCGGGTGGGTCGTGACGGTCTATGCCCGCCGGGTCGGGGGCTATAGGTAGCGCCCGTGAGAGACAGGGGAGGGGATTTCCGCCTCTCCGCGAGCCGCCTCCCCAAAAATGCGATATCCAGTGGGAACCCGTGTATGGAAGGTGCGGCGGACGGAACGTCTGGAACTTGAGATGCCGCCAGACTTTGAGTGCCGGAGTTTGAGCACCGAGCAACGGCGTCCCCACTGACGCGGAACTCGATCACCGAAGGCCCGGGCGGGCGTCCCCCTCCCAGGAGAAGTGGTTCGGGACGACTACCTGCAAAATAGAGGCTACCGGCCGGAACCCTATGCCCGGGCCCGGGCGTACCGGAGGATGAGGTCGGTTGCCGCCCTGATATCCCGCCCCTGTTTCTTCGCTTCAGCGAGATAGGCGGAGTAGATCTCGTCGGTCACGAGCCGTATCTGCGGGCGGTACATATCGGCGTGCATCATCAGGTCAAAGCACCGCGCCTCGCTCTCGGTCAGGTCAAGCGGCCGGTACTCCCCGGTGTGGGGGACGAACGCCGGGTTCTTCTCGCGCGGGGTCCTGACCGCGAGGTCTGCAAGCGGCGTCCCCGGGATGGGCTCGGCGCTGCTCACGAAGACGTCGTCGAGGCAGAGGCCGGCGATCAGGTCTTTTGTCGCCTCGTAGTCCCGCTCCGTCTCCCCCGGGTAGCCGACGATGAAACTTCCCGCAACGTTGAGGTTGTGCTCGCGGCACCGCTCCACCGCCTCCTCGACCTCCCGGACGGTGGCGCCCTTGCCCATCATCCGGAGCACCCGGTCGCTCCCCGACTCGATCCCGAAGAAGACCCACCCGATGGTATACTGCCGGATAGCGTCCAGGACCTCGTCGGTGATGCAGTCCACGCGGATGTCGGGGGAGGAGACGTTGCGCGGCCCCATTACCCCGGCCATCCCGCGGAGGAGGGCGATGAAGGCTTCCGGGTCCATCTCCCCGTCGTGGGAGCCGTAGAGCGACCCGGTCCCCCCTGAGACCGAGAGCCGTGTCGCCCCGCACGCCGCAAATGCCTTCACCTCCTCGATGATGTTTGCAAGCGGCCGGCTCCGGATCGTCCGCCCGAAGAACCTGGGCACCTGACAGAAGGTGCACCCCCCGATGCACCCCCGGTGGGTCTCGATGTAGGCGCTCGCGCCCCTGATGCTCTGGCTCCCGATGTCCTCCGGGATCTGGGGGAGCGGCCGGTCGATCGAGGCCGGGGGGGCGGGCGGCGTCACGACTACCCTGTCTCCGTCGAGGAAGGCGATCCCGGGGAGGGCATCTGAGACCCCCTCCTCGACGAGCCTGACCACCGTCTCCTCACCCTCACCGACCACCACCGCATCGGGGGCGAGTTCGCCGAGCACGATCTCCGGCGCTGCCGAGACCGGTCCCCCCACGTAGACCGTCCCGCCACGCTCGCGGTGGGTCCTGATCAGGTCCTGGACAGCGGGGTCGAGGAGGTGCTGGGTCGAGAAGAGGCTCGCGAGCAGGAGCGAACCGGCCGGGGCGGCAGGCGTCCGGGTGAGCGTCACCCGATGGCCTGCGTCGCGGAGGACGCCGCCGATCAGCATAGCGCCGTAGGTGTAGATGCCGGGGGAGAAGATCGTGATATCCATGATACAGTATCGGCGGAACAGTATACAAAATGTGGGGCTTTGCCACGGCCACGGGTCATTGCGGCACTGGCTGCCCGGACCGCCGGACCTCCGCAACGGTGTGGACGCCCCGGTCTGATGCGGTGATCAGCCTGACCTGGAACCGCATGATCCCGGCGATGAGGGGCGCGGGGTTCTGCTCCAGCACCTCCTTTGCCACGGCGCGGGCCTCCCGGAGCCTCCCGGCCCTGCGGAGCAGATCCACAAGAAGCGCCTCGTCCGCCCCTGCCTGAGAGGCTAGGCGCTCACCCTTCTCCCACGCCCGTCGCAGGAGGTCGGCGGCACGTTTCCGGCAGATCCGGGCCGGCACGTCATCCCCCTCGTCGTCGCAGACCCAGGCAGCGTGAAGGGAGGCCCATGCCGCCTGGGCCGGCGCACCGAGGTCCTCCTGGATGAGCGACCAGCAGAGGAAGGTGTTTGCCACTCCGGGATACTTCCGGGCGTCGAGCTGTTCCCGGTAGCGCGGGAGTTTCACCACGTCGGCCGCTCCCTCAGGCGCTTTGCCCGGGTCGGGTGCGCAGTAGCCGCAGGAGGGGCACCGTTTGACCCATGCATAGATGGTGGACCGCAGGGGTTCGGCGGGGCGGGTGTCGAGGTCTCGCGAACCGATGGAGGCGA
>NZ_DAQR01000058.1:24224-41273 GCF_002502935.1 Methanoculleus sp. UBA413 | reverse complement strand
CCACGGTCCACTGCCCGGGGTGAAGCGGGTGAATGGGTTGTTTTCATGCGTACAGCCTCTCGCTCTGCCCCATGAACGCTCAACACCCCTTCGCGATCTTCCGCGTGATCCGGCAGTGGGAGTAATGCGCCGCCCCAGAGCAATGACCTCGTCCTGCAGCCGATATACTATCACTGGTCCAGCCTGGGCGCCGGAACCGCTAAAAAATAGAGTTTACTCTTCTTCCTCGTAGCGCTCGAAGAACGTGACCTCATCGAGGACCTTCTTCTTCGCGATATTGATCTCCTCGGGGTATCCCGCGGGCACGAGCGAGACGAGCGTGTACTCCTCCGGGACGTTGAGGAGAATTCTAACATCCTCGATGTAGTCCTTCTTCTCCCCCGCAACCCAGCAGGACCCAACCCCCCATGCCTGGAGCGCGAGGATGAGCTGGGTCGTTGCCGCACAGCAGTCCTCGAGGTAGTACTTCGCATCCTTCTTCCCGAAGACCGCAAAACAGATGGGCGCATCAGCGATGAACCTGGCGTTCTCGACAAGGTCTGCGATCGCCTGCAGCGTCTCGCGGTTCTGGATGGTCCCAAAGAGCCAGGGCTGCTCGTTCCTGGCGGTCGGGGCAAGCCGCGCACAGTCGAGGGCATCCTTGATGGTCTTCTCCTCGACGGGGTCGTCCTTGTACTTCCGCACGCTGTGCCTGCTCCTGATCACGGTGACACCGAGATTGACCGTTCCACCAATCGGACTCATGCAACGATGGTGGGCACTCCAGGCCTAAATACCTTGGGGAAACGGAAAAACCGGGGGGAAGCCTCAGAGGAGGCCCTGCAGCATCTGCAGCATGTTCGCAAAGCCGTCGCTGACGACCACGGCCGGGTCGATCCCGAGGACCGGGAAGATGAATATGAAGTAGGCGAACGTCCCGATGGTGCTCCCGACGTTTGCAAGAGCCGCGACCAGCACCACCCGGAAGAGCGGGATCCGCCGCATCTCCGAGAAGGTCTCGGCCTCGAGGATCTGCCGGAGTTCCCCGGTTGTGGGTTTTCTGATCTTCGCCTCGACGATGGCCGCAAACCATCCCGCCGCAAGCGCCGGGTTGAGCGACGTCAGCCAGGAGACGCCAAACGCCGTAGCAGCCGAGAGGGGATGCCCGCCGGCGAGCAGCGTGAAGACGGCGCTTAAGATGCCGTTGATCAGGACCCAGTAGACGAGAGCCGCGAGCAGGACATCAAGCCCCACCCCCGAGAAGGCTATGGCGGCGATCAGGAGGGCGAAGAGGAGGGTGACGCCCGCCCCGATGATCTTCGCCCACGGGAGCCCCTTCACATCGGCGGTCAGGGACTGGAGCGGCGGCAGCGTCTCCGGCGCATCAAGGTAGCGCTGCACTCCCTGGATATGCCCGGCGCCGACGACCGCGAGCACCCGCTCGTAGCGGCTCCCGAGCATCAGGAGCTGGTGGGCGAGATAGGCGTCCCGTTCATCGATCAGGGCCTGGGCACCCCGCGGGGAGAACTTCCGGAACTCCTCCATCGCCGCGCTCACCACGTCCTGGTTCGTGAACTCGTCCACGTCGATCTCCTGCCCCTCGACGCCCACGAGCGAGTAGATGAGGGCGCCGATGAGTTTGATCTTCTCCCAGATCCGCATCTTCCCCCAGAACCGCGAGAGCGTTATCCTGATATCCCGGTCGATGAGCGCTACGGGTCGCTGGTGCGCCTCAGCCTCCTCGATGGCGGCCAGCATCTCGGCACCGGGTTTCACGCCGGTCTCGGCGCCGATCCGCTGCTGGATGAAGGCGAGCACCCACTGGACGAGGAGTCGGCCGAAGTTTCCGCCTTTCAGGATCTCTGCGACCGTGGGATCGGCGGTCTCCTCGGTGAGCGATATAAACCGGCCCCGGTCGAGTTCGACGCCGACGATATCGGGCTGGAACTCCTCGATGGCGGACCGGACGTCCTCGACACTCTTCTGTGAGACGTGAGCCGTCCCGACAAGACGGATCTCAGTCATGCAGCACCTTCACACCCTCGCTATCGATCACGACACGCCCTCCCGGCGGCACCCGCGCTCTCCGGTAGACTGCCCGGACGCCGTCCTCCTCGGCCGCCTCGGCAGCCTGCCTCCTGCAGAGGCCCAGCGCCACATCGTGCGCGGCGCCGGGGGAGAGGGGCGTCCCGAGACCCGGGCATTCCGAGACCAGCAGGTCGTCGTCCACGAGCATAAACGGATAGGTCCGGCAGATCCAGGGGCGGTGGGCGTAGATGGAGCACCGCCCGTCCCGGAGAAAGATGCAGGCATCAGCGGTGCGCCTGATACACCAGGCAAGGGTGTATTCTCCGCCGTTCCCCGCATCGATGAAATCGGGGTAGGGCTCGGCGATCTCGTCCCAGGCCATCCCAGTCGCCGCCATGATCGCCCGCACCTCGGCCGGGCTCACGATAACAAGGTTTGAGTCCTCCGCGACCCGCCGGCAGCAGGCGCCGCATCCCCGGCACCCAAACCCGATGGACCCGACCTGGTCCCGAACGTCGTCTACTCCGAGCATATCCGGTCAAAATTCTCGAAAAGAAGCCGTCCGTTGACGGTATGGCTGACCTCCGGGTGCCACTGGACGCCGTAGAGGCGCTCACCGGGAGACGCTATCGCCTCCACACCACAGATGGCCGACTCTGCAAGCCGGACAAACCCTTCCGGCACCACCGAGACCTCGTCGGCATGCGACGCCCAGACCGGGATCCGGTCAGGGTAGCCCTGCAGGATATCGTTATGTTCGAGGATATCAACCTCGACCGCGCCAAACCCGCCGCTTGCGCCCCGGCGGACTGCGCCTCCCCGGGCCGTCGCGATGATGTGCAGCCCAAGACAGATGCCGAGGACCGGGAGGCCGAGGTCCAGGTAGTCGGCGGCAACCCCGGTGCGGTCCAGGGTCGGGCCGCCGCCGAGGATGATACCCCGGCAACCCCGGGCGAGATCGGCCGGCGGCGTATCGTTTGCGATCATTGTGGTCGGAATATCCATATCACGGAGCATCCTCTGTATCAGGTGGTTAAACTGCCCGTGATTGTTGACCACATATAAAGGAAGCATTGCTTATAGGTGGATGCAAAAAGGTATAGTCCTTCCCTCATGCATACTTCCTGACGAAATCAAAGACTTTCCGGGTGATCTCTTCGGGTTCGTGGCCCATGAGATAGGCGAGTGTCAGGGCCCCGCCGGCGCCCATCCCTTCCTTGACCTCCCCGATGCAGTAGCGGGCGAGTCCGACGTGGCCGATCCCGGCGAAGTTCGGGTCGACGTAGTATGCGGTGGTGCCGACGTCGGCGACCGACCCGGGGAATCCGGCTGTGGGATCGTCCCTGACATAGACCGTGGTCGCCAGGGGCGGCACGCGTTTCCCGAGCGCTTTTAAGGTAGCCGCCACGGCGAGCATCTGGGTCCCGCCGGCGAAGATGATGTCGCCGGAGTAGGTGCTCGTGATCCCTGCCGCCACCGGCATCATGGGGTCGCCCGCGGCCCGGAGGATATCAAGGGGCCCCTTTGCGCCGGTCTCATCGATCCGGGCGAGCACTTCCCTGCAGACGGCGTCTTTTAAGTCCAGCGGATTCCGGGCAAAGGCGCTGCTGACCGAGGCTTCGTAGCCGAGCGCCCGCAGCACGCAGAGAGCGGTGGTCGTCCCTCCGGGAACGCACTCCCCGAGCATTAAAAAGTCGCTGTACTGCGAGAGAAGCCGGCCGATCATCTCGCCGCGCTCAAAGAGGTGGGCAGCATGCGGCACCGCGTCCACCTTCCGGGGGTCGCCGCCGGGGCTCCCGTAGACGTCCAGGCAGGGGACGGTGGGGGTATGAGCAAGCCCGGCGTTGATGAGGACAGGGGCAAGACCGGTCAGTTCTATCATGGACCTGGTGATCGTCGCCGGCGTCGGGCACCCGGTCGGGGTGTTCGGCCGGACCGGCATGCTCGTGATCGCGCCGGTCGTGACCAGTTCCGCGTCCAGGATCGGCGTGAGCAGGGTCTTTTCGGGGGTCGGCCCGGCGCCCGATATGCCGGGGACGGTGGAGAGCATGGTGTTTGCGAGGACGAGCGCCATCATCGGGCGGCGCGGCCTGATCCCGGGATCTTCAGAGAGAAAGGGGGTTGACATCAGGTATACAATTGGCTCCCCGGAATAGAAGAGGTTGCGGTTAGGGGCGCGATTCTTCCATCTGCGGGAGAAGGGCGGATCGCCGGGCGCACGCAAAAGCCCGTGACGGGACAGACGGGGCGTGGCGGATTTACATCACCGCCGGCACCCTCCGGGTCGCAGGGGCCGGTGCACAATCCAAACACCAAAATACCCGCCGGGCTCAACTTCTCTATAATGTTCGAGATCGAGCACAGGCTGGAAGAGAAGGGTATCGCGAGGAAGGATATCATCGCCTCGGCGATGGAACTCTACGTCCCCCACGGGATCGGGCCGGAAGAAGCTGTAGTTCGGCTGGATGCGAAGATCAGCAAAGCTTTCGAGGACCCGAACGTTTCGTCGCTCCTCCTCGGCGCCATCCTGCTCGAGGACGAGCTCTACTGGCAGAGGAAGAACTCCGAGATCGCCGAAGACCCGGTCTTCCTCCTCTCCGACGAGATCATCGGGATGGCCATCGCCGAGGTGATCGGCGGGACCTACGCGCGGTTTGAGTTCACCCGCTACGACCAGAAGAAACCCGGGATCCTGGGCACACTCGGGCCGTTCCTCGACGATGCCGTCGCCGGGCTGATTGCGGGCTGTACGTCACGCCTCTACAGTGAGTCGATGTGAGATCGGTCCTCGCCCTCCTGCAGTTCTGCACATCGCTCCCCCTCGGGAGACCGGTTGAGTTTGAGCAGTTCGCCCGCCGCTCATACCTCTACCCGCTCGCCGGGTACGTGATCGGCGGGATAGCGGCAGGCATCGTTTACTGGATCGGATCCCCTGCGGTGGGGGCGGCTGTCGCCCTCGCGATGGTGCTCGTCCTCTCGGGGTGCAACCACTTCGACGGCCTCCTGGACCTCGGGGACGGGCTCATGGCCCACGGGAGCCGGGAGAAGCGGATCGCTGCCATGACCGACCGGACCACGGGAGCCGGTGCCGTCGCGGCGGGGGTCGTCGTCACGCTCATCGCGTTCGCCGGGCTCCTGGACGCCGCAAACCTCCCGGCAGCCATCCTCACAGCCGAAGTCTGCGCAAAGGTCGCCATGTCCTACCTGACCACGCTCGGGGTGCCGTTCCGGGAGGGGATCCACTCCTACCTCCACGGGTTTGCACGGCCCTGGTTCCTTGTCCCGGCCACCCTGCTCGCGCTGCCCCTCTTCCTGCTGCCGCTGCCCCGGATGAGTATCGCGCTCGCGCTCGTCGCCGCGGCCGGTATCGCCGCCGTGATGATGCTTCTTGCCCGGCATCTCTTCGGCGGCATCAACGGCGACGTCGTCGGCGCCGCAAACGAGATCACCCGGGCTGGCGTCCTCCTCCTGCTCGCCCTCCTGTAACCACCTTTTTTATCCCGGCGGTCGCTACTATTGTAGGATGATGAACAACTATGGCCTCTACACCCGGGGAGGGGTCATCACCGAGCGGAACGCAGACTATGCGACGATACGGTTGCGGGTCCCGGGAGGGGTTCTCTCCGCGGCCCAGGTCAAGCAACTGGCAAAGATCAGTGAGAAGTACGGGGATGGCACCCTCCACCTCACCATGCGCCAGACAGCAGAGATCCCGCACGTGAACCCCGATAACCTCGCAAAGATTGCAAAAGCCCTTGAGAAGAACGGGACACCCCTCGGGGCGGAGCAGAACGAGGTGGTCAATATCATGGCCTGCCCGGGCACGGAGCGGTGCAAGTACGCCAACTGCGAGACGATCGACCTTGCCCGGAAGGTTGATGCGCGGGTCTTCGGGAAAGAACTCCCGATACGGCTCAGGATCGCCATATCAGGCTGCACCTACATGTGCAACAGCCCGCTCCTAAACGACATCGGTATCATCGGCCGGATCCGGCCGCTGCGCATCCCGGGGCTCTGCACGGGGTGTGGTACCTGCGTAGAGTACTGCAAGGAGCGTGCCATAAAGTTGAGGGACGGCATCTCCGTCCTCGACGAGAGCAAATGCGTCCAGTGCGGGGTCTGCATCCACTCCTGCCCCTACCACCTCCTGAAGTCGGAGTACGACCACTACCAGATCACGGTCGGCGGACGACGCGGCGCAAACCCCTGCGTGGGGCGCGAACTCGTCACCGTCGAGACCGAGGAGGAGGTCGTCGAGGTCGTCGACCGCGTCGTCTACTGGGTCTACCGGACCGCCTGGAGCGGGCGGTTCCTCGCCGACCAGATGGACGAGATCGGGTACGAGAAGTTCAGGGAAGAGATCCAGAAAGAGTTCGGGCCGAAGGAGCAGGCGGCAGAGGAGTGAGGGGAGCGGGCTGATTGTTCATCCCGCACCGGGTTGTCGCCGGCATCAGTAACCGTACATCGAGCGGAACCCCTCACCGGCGTCATCCTCGCACTCGATCGCGGTGCCGTCCCGGACAAGAGTGTTGAACATGATGGCGGCGTTGAGCAGGTTCTCATCCACGCCCACACCCCCTCTTGCGCCTGAGAGAGCCTGGCGCTGCGGTGTCGGGATCGTCCGCCTCCCCACCCTGACACCCGCGCAGTGCCGGCAGTAACCACAGTGGGAGTGGACCGAGACCTCACGTTCTGCGCACATAACCGTCACCCTATCCTTCGCGTTATCACGATGAAACTCAAGCGTTTTCATGGTACGAAGAACGTAGATTTCCAAAGATTATGATTCTGTCGATTACCCGGGGTTTTGAGAGAATGCACGCTTCTGACGCTGATAGAAATGCTTTATATAGAGAACGTCGTATGTATAGGATACTCGCATAAGCAGGCTGTTCGAGCTGACAGGCCTATTTGATTGAGTGGAGGATACTATCTATGGCAGTTGACAAGCCCCACATGAATTTAGCAGTTATCGGACATATCGACCACGGGAAGTCTACCACCGTCGGCCGGTTACTCTTTGAGACGGGAGCCGTACCGCCCCACATCATTGAGTCGTACAGGAAGGAGGCAGAGACCAAGGGTAAGGGCTCGTTCGAGTTCGCCTGGGTAATGGACAGCCTCAAGGAAGAGCGTGAGCGTGGTATCACCATCGATATCGCCCACAAGCGGTTCGATACCGACAAGTACTACTTCACCGTCGTGGACTGCCCCGGTCACCGCGACTTCGTCAAGAACATGATCACGGGCGCATCCCAGGCAGACGCCGCGCTGCTGGTCGTCGCCGCGCCTGACGGCGTGATGGAGCAGACCAAGGAGCACGTCTTCCTCTCCCGTACGCTCGGGATCAACCAGCTGATCATCGGCATCAACAAGATGGACGTCGTCAAGTACGACGAGAAGCGCTACAACGAGGTCAAGGACCAGCTTTCTCAGCTGATCAAGATGGTCGGCTACAAGCCCGAGAACACCAAATTCATCCCGATGAGCTCGTTTGTCGGTGACAACATCGGCAAGCTCAGCGAGAACACTCCCTGGTATAAGGGCCCGACGGTGCTTGAGGCGCTCAACGCGCTCGTCGAACCCGAGAAACCGACAGAACTTCCTCTCCGTCTCCCCATCCAGGACGTCTACTCCATCTCGGGTATCGGGACCGTGCCTGTCGGCCGTATCGAGACCGGTGTGATGAAGAAGGGAATGAAGGTCAGCTTCATGCCTTCCAACAAGGTTGGTGAGGTCAAGACCATCGAGATGCACCACGAGGAGATCCCCCAGGCAGTCCCGGGCGACAACGTCGGGTTCAACGTCCGTGGTATCGGCAAGGGCGACATCCGCCGTGGCGACGTCTGCGGTCCTGTTGACACACCGCCGACCGTTGCAGACGAGTTCGTGGCGCAGATCGTCGTGCTCCACCACCCCAGTGCCCTGACCGTCGGCTACACCCCGGTCTTCCACTGCCACACCGCCCAGATCGCGTGCACCTTCATCGAGCTCCAGAAGAAACTCGACCCCCGCACCGGTCAGGTCAAGGAAGAGAACCCCACGTTCCTCAAGACCGGCGATGCCGCGATCGTCAAGATCAAGCCTACCCGGCCCCTGGTCATCGAGAACGTCAAGGAGATCCCCCAGCTCGGACGGTTTGCTGTCCGTGATATGGGTTCCACCATCGCGGCAGGTATGTGCATCAACATAACGCCGAAGCAGATGAGATAAGGTACCTATATTTTTTGGTGGCAGATATGCAGAAAGCCAGAATACGTCTTTCAGGGACTGACTTCGAGAAAATCGAGATGGTCTGTGACAGGATCAAAGAGATAGCAGAGCGAACCGGCGTGAATCTGGCAGGTCCGATCCCGCTGCCCACGAAGAAACTCGTGGTGCCCACCAGGAAGAGCCCTGACGGCGAAGGTACCGCAACCTGGGATCGCTGGCAGATGCGGGTGCACAAGAGGCTCATCGATATCGATGCTGATGAGCGTGCGCTGCGCCAGCTGATGCGGATTCAGGTTCCAAAAGGCATCGGTATTGAGATTGTGCTGGAGAGCTGAGGTGAGAGCGGCGTGAATGCCGCCGTGTTCACGAGATGGGTCCGTGAACGACTCTCGTTTGAGGGGCTTTTTCTCCTCATACTTCTGGTCACAATTGCCCTCCGTTTTTACTTTCTCGACCTGAAGTTATTTCACCACGATGAGGCTATCCACGCGTGGTTCTCGTACAAACTCCTGACCGAGGGGACCTATATCTACGACCCCATGTACCATGGGCCGTTCCTCTACTATACGACGGCCGGGATCTTCTCGCTCCTCGGGGACTCCGATCTTGTGGGCAGGCTTCTTCCGGCGCTCTTCGGCACCCTGCTTGTCGCGCTGGTCTATCCGGTCTACAAACTCGGCTACCTGGACAAGAAGCAAGCCCTGATAGCAGCGCTCTTCCTTGCGGTCTCGCCGAATATGGTCTACTTCTCGCGGTTCCTGAGGAACGATATCTACATCGCCTTCTTTACGATGGCGCTGCTTGTCGCCCTCCTCTACTACATTGAGCGGGGGCAGATGCGGTATGCGCTGCTTGCCGGGGCGGCCGCGGGTTTCGGGATGTCGGCAAAGGAGAATATGCCGATCGTCCTTTTGATCTTCGGGGCGTTCTTCCTCTACCTGGTCTGGACGCGGAAGGTGCGGCTGCCGGCCCGCTGGGTCAGGGACGTCGTGCTCGGGGGGCTCGTCGTGGTCGGGATCATGGCGGTCTTCTACTCGTCGTTTGGCGCGCACCCTGAGGTGCTCCTGGATGGGTGGCTCCGGGCTATCGAGCACTGGACCTCCATGCACCAGATGCAGCGGCTCGGGGGGCCGCCGTATTTCTATATTCTGCTCTTCATCCTCTACGAGATCCCGATCCTGGCCCTCGCCGTCGTCGGGGTCCTGCAGTTCTTCGACGTCCCGGGCGCCGTCAAGGGGTTGTGGAGACGCCGTGGGGAGGGAGCGACTGCGGAGGCTCCTGTGGAGGGAACTCAGGCGGACGTGGAGACTGCGACTGAGGAGGCTCCACCCGTAGAAGAAGTTCCACCCGTAGAAGAGGTACCGCCTGCGCCCGAGACCCGGGGCTTGCGGGACCGGCTCCGCGGGCTCTTCGGCCGCGGCGGGGAGGCAGGACCGGTCAACCGGCAGGAGGAGTTTGCCAGGTTTGCTATATTCTGGATGCTTCTTTCGCTTGCTGCCTACGCCTACCTCGGCGAGAAGGTGCCGTGGCTGATCCTTCACCAGCTCCTGCCGATGATCTTCGTCGCGGTCTACGCGATGACCACGAGGAAGGCAGTCATCGCTGTCGCGGCGAGCATCTTTCTCATCGTCATGACGTTCCACGTGGCGTTCACCCCGGCGGATATCAACGAGCCCATCGTGCAGGTGCAGAACTCTGAGGACCTGCGGGACGTCTTTGCGAAGATCGATGCCGCGGACCGCGTGGCTGTCGCGAGTGAGTCCTACTGGCCGCTGCCCTGGTACTACCGGGGCGAGGGGGCCTCAAAACTGAGTTATTACAGTAAGAAGGTGGGTGAGCCGACGATCTACGCAGGCGACTTCGATCTCGTGATCACCCAGGACTCCGATACCTACCCGGCCCTGGAGGGCTACGAGAAGGAGACCCGCCGGCTGAACTACTGGTTCTCGTATACTGAGAACAAGGACAGGCTGCTTGAGTACTACTTCCTGCGGGACGGGAAGATGGGGAGCAGGAACCTCGAGGTCTTCTCGAGGGTTCCTGCGGCCGGGTAGGTGCGGGGCAGTTCATGCCGGCGGTCGCCGGGCCCCGGCAAGGTCTCTTCTGATCTTTTGCCTGCTGTACCACTCAACAATTCTTCCCAGAGCATCGTAGAACGGGTTGACCGGAACGCTCGTGTAGTAGCGGGCGCCGGGATCGAGCCAGCCTGATTCTTTCCAGTAGGCATGGTCGGCCGGGGCGTGGTCTGCCAGTTCGCTAAACCATGCCCGCTGGCCATGGAAGATAATGACGTTCCTGAGCCCCGGCCGCCGCTCTCTTCCCTCAACCAGCGCCTGGAAGAACGATCGGGCCGCTTCGTCAAGTCTCCGGTCGTTCCTGCGGGCCTGCCGCTCTGGTATGGTGACGGGGTTTGTGACGATGCCGACGCGGGAGACGACATCAAACCCCTATATGCCGGCGACGGTGTCGAGGTAGCGAAGAACGTCTTTCTCGCCCACTAAGCCGGTGGTGGTGAGGAGGAGGGCTCGTTTGTCGAAGAAACGGGGTCGATGGAAGATATAGGAGAACCGGTCGATGAAGGTCTTCATGAGACCGGTGACGGCGAGACCGTAGACCGGGGTCGCAAAGATCACCCCGTCTGCGTTGTGCATCTTCTCCTCGACGGCAGGGGCGTTATCCCGGATAGGGCAGCGCTCCTCGCCCCACTCCAGACAGAGGGCGCATCCCCGGCAGGGTGCAAGCCCGACGTCACCCGAGCATGAGGTACTCGAACTCAACGTCGCCGAGGGAGCGCATCGTGTTCTCGATCCTCTTCGCCGCCCGGTAGGTGTTGCCCTTCCGGGGGCTCCCCATGACGACCAGGACCTTCATCGCATCTCCCCGGCCAGGAACTGGTCGTACCTCCGGGCCTTCTCATCCCCCCGCGTGCAGTAGAACGCTGTATGCAGAAGTCCGGTCTCCGGCGGGACCGGGCATGTGGGGCAGGGGCACCTGACCTCGTGGCTGATGCAGATGATGCTCATGCCGGTGAAACAGAAGAAGCCCTGCTCCAGATTTTTTGCGCATTCGGTGAAGGTCGGGCAGTCCATGCAGATGCACTTCGCCCGCTCGGCCCGGAGGGTGTTGATGCGCTCGGCAAGGGGCATCTGCATCATTGTCTGCGCCAGCCGCTCGAATGTATCCACGTCACCACGCTCCCGGGGGTTGCGCTGCCTGCTGTCTGCGGGGATATAAGGTTGCTGTTTGAGCACGGGGGTTGTGCCGGGATGGATTTCGTGGAACATACTGTGCGGGGTGAAACAGATTACTGCATCACCGGGGAGGCAGGTTCAGGTCCGGCTCGGATATTGGCCCGCAATCCCGGAATGACATCTACTGTATCATACCGTATCACTGAAAAATGATACAGTAACTCATCTACCGTAACGTTCCTCCCCGTTACGGTGGTTAACAGTAACTCCGGATCTCGATCGCCTCCTCGCTCCCATCAAGGAGGGGGGAGGCGGAAGAGGCCCGGACTGGTCCGGAGGGGGCACACATCCGCTATGTGGCGGTTCGGAGATCTCTCGGGGGCGTGCGGCCCGGGGGGAGAAAAGAGAAGGGTTATCCAGCCCTGAAAGAATTGTTACCTGTGGCGCTTGAGAGAGGAGATCCACCCCCACCGGTTGTCGGCTACGACCTCGCACGCTTTCTTGCCTGGTTAAAGAAGCGCGACGGCTACTGTGACTACGAGGAAGGGGAGTGCTACTGCAGGTGTGCAAAGACCGGTATCGATCTTTTCGGGCTTGTCAAGGAGTATGGTCCCGGAAGGATTGCCATCTACAGAACAAACAGAACACCCTCCAAAAAACTGGTTAAGCTGCACGACTGGAACTGGGCCGATGCCTGGGCGATATACTATGGCGTCGAGATCCCTCACCACCGGCATAGGAAGGGCATGTAAATATATTTATAGTAACAATAAGTATATCTGCATAGCTGCGGAAGGTGGAGGAGTAGGATGGAAGAGGATAACTTGCCAGAATTGCCCTCCTCGGTTGAGGAATACATCGGGGTTCCCTATGGGGGCCTCTTTGGTGAAACGGTCATAACCCATGTGGTCCGGGAGATCGTAGCGGACCCGGAGCGGGAGTTCAGACCGAGGTATCTCGCAAAGATGACCGGGAAATCGAACGTCAGCGTCAGGGATGCGCTCGATAAACTAGTTGACCAAAACATCATGACAAAAGAGTACATGGACCCCCAGAGGCCGGTGTACCGGGTGAATCCCGGATCGAAGCGGCTTGACGCGCTGACGTTCCTCGCGTATGCTGTCATCGACGATCGGGAGGGGACCCATTGTATGAGGGACGCGGTCTTTGAGTACTGCAGGCGCGAGGTTGCCTTCCGGTTTGCCGGGGAGCATGAGCGGGAGAAGGGGGTTTCATATACGGGAGCAAGCCCGAGATCGCTCCTCCGGGGCAGCCAGGCGAACCCGGGGCGGTACGCAGAATCCGGGGGAGGTTGAAGCGGATGACGGTTGAGGAAGAGGGGCCAAAGCCTTCGGTTGAAACGGTCAGGGAACCCGACTTCAAGGTCGCATACGTCGACGGTGTCTTTGGCGACCTGAACCCGGAGAGGGGGCACCTGGCCTTCTTCTACGATGTCCCGGAGCTCACGACAGACCCTGACGGGCATATGGCGGCGACAGGCATCCAGCGGCGGGTTGTCATCGACCTCCGGATGTCGCCGCAACGGTGGGTTGCGATGGCGCACTGGATGATGGAGCACGCCGACCGCTACGAGGACTGGCTAGCCGGGAATGAGCCCTGAAGCGGCCCCTGGTTCACTCTATCCCCAGGTCCCGTTTCAGCGCCTCGTACGTCACGAACCCGCCCCGCCGGATCTCGTCGAGTGATGCCTGGATACCGGCGATCACCTCCGGGCTCGGGGTTTCGGGATCCTCGATCTCTTCCAGGAGCCGGCGAATGATAGCCAGGTAGGGCTCGTCCGGGTAGCGGCGGAGTTCGTCCAGCCGGTCCCGGTCGGATCTGAGGATCTCGATCATGGTCGTCTCGTCTGACATGGTGGGCTGTATTACCCCGGGAGGATATGAACCTGACGGCGCTGCAGGCCGCCGGGAAAGGGGGTGGCGGTTAGGATGTTGCTCCAGCCATCAGAGGGAGAACAACACTGCAGCCAGGACCGCGGTCACGAGCAGGGTCAGGATGAGGAACGCAACAACACCGAAGACCCAGGCGAAGAGGAACAGGAACATATGGAGGACACTTGTCTCGCGGTACGGGATCTCCCCTGCGTTCATCTGTTTTGCCGTTGTATACGCATCGTAGATACCATAGATCGCCACGGCCAGGCCGGGGATGATGAAGAACGCACCGCCGATAACCGCTCCGCCGAGGATGAGAAAACCCCGGCTGACATCCCCGTTGTATACCTGCCCCATGCCGGTGAAGAGGAGGCCGCAGAGCGCTGCAAGGCCGGGGCTCTTCTCGGTGCTCCCCCTGAGCCTGACCCCGCACCCCGGGCAGATCTCAGCGTTTGGGCTGATGAGTTTGTTTCCACATTCCGGACAGAAGTTTGACAATAGTACCACCTGATGATATCAATGCGGGGAGGTTTTGTCAGAGTGACGATATATCTTATGATTTATGCGTGCAGAAGGGCACAGGGGGCTCGTTGTGGAACGGCAGGTACAAATAAAGGATGGTTATCCTGGTCTGGCGGGTGCAGGGCCGGGGGATTTTCTCGCACGGGGGCACCTTTGTCGGCCGGTGTGATATGAATGTGGGGATGCCGACGGCGGGATCTCGGAGGTGGTGAGCGCCCTTCTCATGGTGGCGTATCGGTCCTTGGAATCGTCCATTCCATCAGGACAGCTCGCCGAGCAGGTCGTCTATTGAAGATATCTCCCGGTATCGTCCGGCTGCGATGTCTTCTTCGCTCTTCTGTATCGCCGCCATAGTTTCGGGATTGCTGAGAATCTCAACGGTATCAAGAAGGGCGTCAAGATCTTCCCGCCGGACCATTGTCTCCTGTATCTTTTTGATTTCAAGATAGAGTTCATCGATGGTGACAGCCGGAGTCATGAGTAGTAGTGACCGTCTGTTCAAGTAAAAGTATTCTGGAGATGGTGAGCGCCCTTCTCATGGTGGCAGTCGTGGTCGCCTTTGCGGGGATTGCGGGAGTGATGGTCTTCGGGGTGGAGATGCCGGAGGAGCCGAGGGTCGTTGTGGTGGCGGCGACGCGGGTCGTCGTCGGGAGGTTTGTCGATAACGAGTCGTGGATAGTGCTTGATAAGGCGCTCTAACATGTCGAGCGGCCTTCCGCGTCTCGTCTACCGGTAGGGGTTCGCGACCGTGATCCCGGGGATGCACCGGAGATGTGCATCTTCCGTGATGATCGTCTCGATGCCGGGACTCGATCATCGTTGCAGCAAGGAGTGCGGCCTGATGCGACACCAGATTCATGTTTTACCCATAAAACGCACATTTCACCGTTTTGTTTGCAGCAGTCCGGGAAACAGAGGCACCCTCGCCGTCACCGGAATGTTCGTCGCCCGCGCTCTCCGTTCTCTGATCCTGCTGTACATAGGTACATAGATCGATAATTATCGAGATCCGGAGGTGTTTTTCGCGCATTCCTCCTTGTTCCAGTCGTTTTATTGTTTGCAGCAACTGCTGCAAACTGCTGTCATTGCTGTCACTCGCCGGGTCGTTATCCAGCCAGACCGTGGCCTGTGCCAACCAGGCGCGGTAACTGCTGTATCCGATGGACAAAATTGCAAAAAGTCAGAGTACAGATCCTCTATCTCGATAGCAGCTTCCAGGCAAGTGCGGACAACCGGTGTGGGCTACACACACGTGCATAGGTCTGCGGCTACGCCTGACCGACTAATCCGTGAATTGTTCTTTGACGAGGTTGATAACAGAGGCAGCGAGCGTCAGAGCCTTCTCCCCATCCTCTCGGTCGAACGCCTCATACGGCAGGCCTCCAGGGATCCCGTTTGGATAGCGGGTCGGGATATAATAGAGATCAAGAGTCCTTGCCCGCCAGACGACATCAAAAACACTGTTGAGTGAAGAGGCCCGGTTCAGAAGGTCTGCGACGGAATGACCAAGTACTCTCTCCTCTCCGGAGAGGTAGAGAAACGCCTTGATAGCTTTCTCTGCCGCCTGCTGGGCTAGAAAGCAGACCAAGCTATATCTCTCGCCTGCAAAGGCATACTGCGCATCATCAAAGTCACGCTCCGCTTGTTTCAGCCATCTGCTTCCTTCTTTTCCCGGTTCCTGCCTCATAGATCACAACACCATCCCGCAATGCATTCTTAAGGAAGACACCCTCCATCATGGCAGCGAACTCTTCCGGGGTATATACCAGGATATCCATGGCGATACGGGCATCACGGTAAAACGGTTCCAGACGGGACAGGAATTTCTTATCCGTCTCCTGAATGATGATGAGATCGAGATCGCTGCTGCGATGGACGTCTCCCCGGGCAACCGAGCCGAAGAGGATGATCTTCTTGATCGACGGATCCCGGCTCCAATGGTCAACAAACACCTGCAACTCGCTTTCGAGTCGTCTTTTGTGCTCCTGAACAGTCCGGGGACCAACCATATATGATTATTCCGCCGATGGCACAATAAAGATATCGAACCGCTCCGTTTGAATGGGTTTTGGGCTTTGTTGAATCCCGCCCCTTGAGATCGAATCACCTGCAGAATTATCTCAGCGAGGTGGAAGGCGGCACTCGCAGGAAGCCCCCTACGTAAGCGGGGGTAGTTCACCCATACCTCATCGGCTCACGCAGAAGTGCCCGAAGGACGACTGCCTGAAAGGCAGGAGTTCGAGAAACCCGGGGTTCGCAGTGCGATGGTTCGTTAGAACCAGATCTTGAGCATCGACGTCAAGTTAATCTCGAAAACCAGTTCCTTCCGCCGCATTTATTGGACATATCGGACATCTTCCGTTTTGGGTGCCCGATATCCGCCACCCGGGATTGAGGGGATCGGTGTTTCATGGGGGTTGCAACGCCGCGGATTCATCGCACCCCCTCCCTCGCGCCCCTCTCCCGCACCGGTTGAGTGTAGAACCCTTCGCCTGTGCCTCCTGTGATCGATACACTGCCTTCCCCATGATCGCAGGGATCGCACCCGGCCGGGCTCTCGGTCTTCACCCGGGCAACCGTCCCCGGGTCAAGCACACCGGAGAGCAGCCGGAGACTGTTTGCAGCATTTGCGGCTGTGCTCCAAAGGGGTGCGCAAATAGGAGCGCAAACACTTTTGGCAGTCGAAAACTCTGATACACCGAGATTTTTACGACACATCGTTAAATCATCATTTTCGATCTTTTCATTTGCAGCAAGTCCGGAAACACACGGCACAACCGAGCCATGCACGCGATCCCTGGGCTCTTCCAGTGGAACCTGATCGGGTGGACTGTGTGATCCGGAATTTGCTGCAAACGGCCTCTGATCGCTGTGAACGATCTCAGGGAAAATCTCTTTGTTCATCAAATACTCTCCATTCCTTGAGAATTCTCACCCTCGATCTCTTTGCAACTATGTTTGCGCTCCCCTTTGCAGCAAGGGTTACGCATGTTGCAACTCCCGCCAGAAGGTGGTGGGGAGTCCTCCTCTAGCCGAACCGCGAGTTCTGCTACCCACCCCCGGTAGCGCCCGGCGTCGAACTGGAAGTGGAGTTCGTCCCGGTGGAGTCGTCGATGACTGTCGTGTCCACTGCACTGATGGCAGGGCACTTCTCCAGGAAGCGAGGGAGGCACGGTTGGCGAGCACAGCGATGTAGAGCACCGCGGCCCCGGCGAGGAAGA